>DASQRI010000322.1:0-2995 GCA_035642975.1 Mycobacterium sp. | reverse complement strand
GACGACGGCTCACCCGAGGTGGCCGCGGCGCTGTCGGGCACTACGCGCTGGGGTTCGTTCTTAACCGACATCAAGGCGTTCGACGCGGAATTCTTCGAGATCTCGCCGAGGGAAGCCGCCAAAATGGACCCTCAGCAGCGTCTGTTGCTGGAAGTGGCGTATGAGGCTTTGGAGCATGCCGGCATTCCGGCTGATTCGCTACGACAAACGCAGACAGGGGTTTTCGTCGGCGCGTGCGCGGGCGAATATGGTTATCTGGCGTCGACCGATCTAAGCCAGGTGGATGCGTGGTCGGGCACGGGCGGTGCACTGAGCATTATCGCCAATCGGGTCTCGTATTTTTTTGATCTGCACGGGCCGTCGGTGACGGTGGATACCGCGTGTTCGTCGTCGCTGGTCGCGGTCCATTTGGCCTGCCAGAGCTTGCGCACGGGCGATTCAAATCTTGCCATCGCGGCGGGGGTGAACTTGCTGTTGTCGCCGGCGGTTACCCGCAGCTTCGATCAGGCTCAGGCGATGTCGCCGACGGGTCAGTGTCATGCATTCGACGCGAGCGCCGACGGTTTCGTCCGCGGTGAGGGTTGCGGGGTCGCGGTGCTCAAGCGGCTCAGTGATGCACTGCGTGATGGAGATCGGGTGTTGGCAGTGGTCCAGGGTTCGGCGGTCAATCAGGATGGCCGCTCCAACGGGCTGATGGCGCCGAATCCCGCAGCGCAGATGGCGGTGCTGCGGGCCGCCTACGCCAATGCCGGCGTCGAGCCACGCCACGTTGACTATGTGGAGGCCCATGGGATCGGCACGTTGCTTGGCGATCCCATCGAAGCGCGCGCGCTCGGGACGGTATTGGGCCGCGCACGCCCGCCGAGCGCTCGGCTGCTGATCGGGGCGGTCAAGTCGAACCTGGGTAATTTGGAGGCGGCCGGGATCGCGGGTTTCATCAAGGCGGTGCTGGCGGTGCAGCGCGGGCGCATCCCGAAGAACCTGAATTTCCACACCCCGAATCCGCACATCCCGTTTGAGGATCTGCGTCTGAAAGTGGTGGCTGAGCACACGGATTGGCCCTCGACGGGCCAGCCGCGGCGGGCCGGGGTGTCGTCGTTCGGTTTCGGTGGCACCAATGCGCATGTGGTGTTGGAGCAGGCTCCGGTTCCCGAACCCGTTGCGGTGCAACCGAAGCCGGTAGTGAGCACGTTGGTGATCTCGGGTAAGTGGGCTGAGCGTGTGGCTTCGACGGCGGGGATGCTGGCGCAGTGGATGGAGGGTGAGGGCGCTGGTGTGGCGTTGGCCGATGTAGCGCATACGGTCAATCATCATCGTAGCCGGCACGCGAAGTTCGCCACGGTGGCTGCCCTTGATCGTGTGCAGGCGGTGGCCGGGTTGCGCGCACTGGCCGCGGGCCAGTCGGCCGATAGGGTGGTGGCACCGCATCAGGGCGCGTGCCGGCCGGGGACGGTGTTTGTCTATTCTGGTCACGGCTCGCAGTGGGCAGGAATGGGTCGGCAGTTGTTGGCCGATGAGCCGGCGTTCGCGGCGGCGGTGGCCGAGTTGGAGCCGGTTTTTGTTGAGCAGGCCGGGTTTTCGTTGCGGCAGGTGCTGGGCGGTGGTGAGGCGCTGGTCGGTATTGATCGTATTCAGCCGGTGCTGGTGGGGATGCAGTTGGCGCTGACGGCGTTGTGGGCTTCTTACGGGGTGGTGCCGGATGCGGTGATCGGGCATTCGATGGGCGAGGTGACCGCGGCGGTGGTGGCCGGAGCGCTAACCCCCGCCGAGGGGTTGCAGGTGATCGCGAACCAGTCGCGACTGATGCCGCGGCCGTCCGGGCAGCGCGCGATGGCGCTGCCGGAGTTGCGTACGGCGCTGGGCAATTTGGCGCCGCAGCCGCCGACGATCCCGGTGATCGCCACCACCGGGGCGGCGCCGGTGTTCGACGCTGATTATTGGGCGGTCAATCTGCGTAATCCGGTGCGGTTCAGCCAGGCAGTGGCCGCGGCCGGCGCCGACCACGGCACTTTCGTGGAGGTCAGCCCGCATCCGCTGCTCACCTATGCGATCAGCGACACCCTGGCCCAGGTTCATCACCACAGCATCGGAACCCTGGCGCGCGACACCCACGACACGCTCACCTTCCACACCAACCTCAACGCCACCCACACCACCCAGCCGCCGAACACCGACCACCCACCCGGGCCGCACCCGGTCATACCGACCACACCCTGGCACCACACCCATCATTGGGTGAGCCCGCCAGCGGTGCTGCCCCGCAATGGAATTGCGGTGTCAGGGATTCAGGCCGGGGTACCCGACGACACCGACACCACCGCCTGGCGCCCTGCGCAACACTGGGTCACTATCAAGGAACGGATGGAAGCGGCCGTATCTGCGCCCCGATCCGGCACCCTGCTCGGCGAGCACGTGGGGGTCGCCACCACACCGCCGGTACATCTGTGGCAGGCGTGGCTGAAGCCGGAGGCCAAGCCGTACCCAGGTTTCCATCGAATCCGCGGTGTGGACGTGGTTCCGGTATCGGTGCTGTTACAGACACTTTGGATCGCGGCAGCCGAATGCGGTGCATCGGCACTGTCTGACATCCGATTCGAGTATCCGATCGTCGTCGATCAGCCGCAGGTGATCCAGGTGGTCGCCGACGATGAATCCGTTACCGTGTCATCGGGTTCCGCGGCGGACACCCCCGCGCACCGTTGGATCAGGCACGCCAGCGCCCGAATCTCTCACCGGCTGCAAGACGAGCCGGCCGACACGTTCAACGGCGGTGATCAGGAAACAGCCGGCTTCGACGAGTCGCTAGCCTCGCAGCAGCGGGCGTGGGGTATCGAGGGGCAGCCGTTTGAATGGTCGATCGACTCGTGCCGGTCGGCGCCGGACGCATTGCACGTCGACGTCGATTTGCCGGAGGCGTCGGCCGTCGCGCTGCTGGACGCCGCCGTTCACGTCGCGCGCCTGGTGGACAGTTCCGACCCGCGGCTGATGCTTCCGG
>DASQRI010000321.1:0-4703 GCA_035642975.1 Mycobacterium sp. | reverse complement strand
CGACAAAACGTCCACGACCGGTTGAGCGTCACTTTGACGCCGGCACCAGCGCCGGCGCCCTAGACCATCACCGGCCACGCCGCCGTGGCATGAACTCCAGCGACAGCAATACGCAGATCAACGGGAACAGCTGGGTGAGTGACACCAGCGCGTACCGCCGTTCGTTCACCGTCTGGAATTTGCGCAGGTATCGATACAGCGACTCAAGCGCGATCAATGGATCCAGCCGATGGATCAGCCAGTAGCAGATGCTCTGCATCCGGCCGCGATGTTTGTCGTCGAAAATCTCCGGAAACGCCGCGAAAGACAGCGACAGCCGTTGCGCACCAGCAGCTTTAGCGGCGTTGATCATGTCGACGCTGAGTCTTTCATCGATCCCGTTCGGCGCCCCGCGTCGGCGCCACGGCACGTCAAGCGTGATATCGCTGCCGCCGCCGGCGGTGGCGTACCGGTGGAAGCCCTGCGCGCGCCCATATTGGTCCCTCGCGACGATCAGCTGAACCCCCGGGAACCGGCCCTCCAGCACGCCATCCAGACTCATACAGAATCCGCGGTCGCTGCGCGATCCGCTGGGCGATGCCCGCAGCACCTCGGTCAGCTCAGCCACCTGCCGGTCGTCGAGGTCCTGCTCGGCGACGATTTCGGTGGTGACACCGGAGTTGTGGGTGCGCTTGACCGCCTGCCGCAGGTTGCGGAACTTGCGGCCGACCATCTCGAAATTGGCCACCTCGATGACGACATCGCGGCCAATGGGCACCGGGCGCAACGACTGGCCGAGCGTCTGCGGGTCGTTCCACAACTCGAGCCGTCGTTCACTGCACGCCAGCACCACGATTCGCCAGCCACGCGTGTGGCACATGGTGGCGAAATCGGCGATCAGTCGGGGGAATTGCGCTTCGTCGCCGACGGGGTCGCCGCTGACTACCGCGTAGCCGATGCGGGTCCGGTACGCGATCGCGGCGGTGCCGTCCGCGCTGAAGACGTAGCACTTGCCCGCCTGCATGGCGAACGGCGCCAGCGGGTCGCCACCGGTGGCGTTGATCAAGGCCCACACCCGTGCAAGGTCGCCGGGTTGCCGTCGCGCAGTTGTGGGCCACATTAGCGCCAGACCCGATCCCGCGATCAGCATGTCGCCGATCAGATCGAAAGACAGTATGTGCGCGGCAATTCCGACGAATACGACGGTGGCCGCGACAGTTGCGTGCCGGGTGGTGACGGGTCGACCGAGGAAGATTCCCCGTGCGATGAACGCGACAGCGGCCAGCACCGTCAACGACCATTCGAGTCGGCCGGCGGTGTGCCAGCCCGCCCGGTCGTGGCCGCGGACGATCGCGGCGATCAGCCAGCACGCCGCGCCGAGCAAGGCCAACGCGCCTATCCACCGCGCCGCCGGCGAGTTGACATGGACAACCCGCTCGCCCGGGCGGACCGTGGGCGCGACGCCGATTGACGACTCCTTCACGCGCACCTCCGGCTGGTTCAACTACCCCAACCACCCCGAAGATTACGCTTCACAGGCCTTGCTGCACTGGTAAACGGTGTGCCGCAACCGAATCGTTGCCGGGATTGTCCGCGCGCCTAGCTTCGCGAGGCGGGGAAATACTTGATCACGCCTTCTTGCATCACCGTGGCGACCGGCCGACGGGAGCGGTCGAAGAAATAACCGCTCCCCAACCCGCGGGAGTCGGTGGCCACCGGCGAGGATGTGGCGTATAGCACCCAGTCGTCGAAATTGACTTGACGGTGAAACCAGACCGAATGATTAACGGTCGCAGCAAAGATGCGGTCGA
The DNA here is from genome assembly GCA_035642975.1 of Mycobacterium sp. Classification (GTDB taxonomy): domain Bacteria; phylum Actinomycetota; class Actinomycetes; order Mycobacteriales; family Mycobacteriaceae; genus Mycobacterium. Next base: position 2,913 of record DASQRI010000321.1, on the reverse strand, counting down.
ATCCCCACGACAGCCCGTGCGTGGTGATGATCGAATCCAGCACGGTGGTATCCGAGCAGTAGAGCATCGTGGCGGTGTGCAGCGCCGGGTCGTCGGGCAACGTACCGTCGGCCTTGACCCAGACCCGGTTGTAATCGAGCCGGTCACCCTTTTCCCGCATCACCCACGAAGGGTCGTTGGTGTAGCGCCATTCGATGGGTTGCAGCGCGTTGACGAACAACGGGACGGTGTCCTCGTACCCGCGCAGCAGCTCTTTGATCGAAGGCAACGCCTCAGGGTCGGCGACGTCGGGCGGTTCGACGTTGTGCTCGAGACCGCGACCGCCGGCCAGGTAGGAGATCATCACCGTCGCCAGCAGCGTGCCGTTCTGGGTCGCTTCCACCCGGCGGTTGGCGAAGCGACGTTCGTCGCGCAACGGCACCACCTGGAATTCGATGTCTTCGGCGATGTCACCGCCATTGATGAAATGTGCGGAAAGCGCGTTGGGCGGCAGATCACGGTTCAGTGTGCGAGTGGCGGCCACGAATGACTGCGCCATCAACAGGCCACCGAATGTCCGAGGCGGGTTCTTGCTGGGATGGGATCCGATGAACGTATCGTCGCCCGTGCGATGCAGGTCCAAGACCGTCATCAGCTCGTCGAAGTCAGACACTGGGCTAGCCTAATTGCCCGGCTCTCCCCCTCGCCGCCACGCGGCTGGGGGTACCCCCACAGCCCCCAGCTTCACGGAGCGCATCGTCACCCGGGCGGCCTAGTTGCCCGACGGGGCCCTCCCCGATCGCGGGCTAGACGTCTTCCTCGCCGATTCGGTGCACGTGAATCAGGTTGGTAGACCCGACGGTGCCCGGCGGCGCGCCCGCGACGATGACCACCAGATCGCCGCGTTTGTAACGGCCAAGCCCCAGCAGCGACTTGTCCACCTGGCGGATCATGCCGTCTGTGGTCTGAATGACCGGCACGATGAACGTCTCGGTGCCCCACGTCATGGCCAGTTGGCTGCGGACTTCGGGCAGCGGGGTGAACGCCAGCAATGGCAGGGGCGTGTGCAGCCGGGCCAGTCGCCGAACGGTGTCGCCGGACTGGGTGAACGCGACCAACGCCTTGGCGTCGAGCCGCTCACCGATATCGCGGGCGGCGTAGGAGATCACTCCGCGCTTCGTACGAGGCACATGAGTCAATGGCGGGGCGGCGGTCGAATTCTCTTCCACCGCGCAGATGATCCTGGCCATCGTCTGGACCGCGACCAACGGATACTTGCCCACCGAGGTTTCGCCGGACAGCATCACCGCGTCGGCGCCGTCGAGCACGGCGTTGGCGACGTCGGAGGCTTCTGCCCGCGTCGGCCGCGAGTGCTCGATCATCGACTCGAGCATCTGCGTCGCCACGATGACCGGTTTTGCGTTCTCCCTGGCCATTTGGATGGCACGCTTCTGCACCAGCGGAACTTCTTCGAGCGGCAGTTCGACACCTAGATCGCCACGGGCAACCATCACCGCATCGAAAGCCAGCACAACAGCCTCCAGGTTGTCGATGGCTTCCGGCTTCTCGAGTTTGGCGATAACCGGTACCCGTCGGCCGACCCGATCCATCACCTCGTGGACCAGCTCGACATCGGACGGCGAGCGTACGAACGAAAGCGCCACCATGTCGACGCCCAAGTGCAGTGCGAACTCCAGATCCTCGACGTCCTTTTCCGACATAGCAGGAGCCGACACGTTCATGCCCGGCAGCGACATTCCCTTGTTGTTGCTGATCGGGCCGCCCTCGGTGACGGTGCACACGACGTCGTCGCCGTCGATCTCGTCGATCACCAAACCGACGTTGCCGTCGTCGACCAACACACGATCACCGGGAAGCGCGTCTTGCGCCAACTGCTTGTACGTGGTCGACACCCGGTCATGGTTTCCCGGACAGTCAGCGACGGTGATCCGCACGGTTTCGCCGTCCGCCCAGTAGGTCGGTCCGTCTGCGAAACGTCCCAGCCTGATCTTCGGGCCCTGCAGGTCGGCGAGCAATCCCACCGCACGCCCGGTGGCATCGGAGGCTGCACGCACCCGGTCGTAGGCGGCTTTGTGGTCGCTGTAGTCGCCATGGCTGAAGTTCATTCTGGCGACGTCCATTCCGGCTTCGACCAGTGCTCTGACCGCCGGGTCAGTGCTGGTGGCCGGACCGAGAGTACAGACGATCTTGCCGCGTCTCGCCACGACGAGTCAGCATAGTCGCGCTAGCTGAGCATCTCGCGTCAGTTAGCGATCCGGCAGCGGGCTAGTGGGTGAGCACCGTCGGAACCAACGGGAATCCGGGCAGATTGCGCACGACCGCCCAGACGATCATTGTGATCAGGACGATGACCGCCGCCGGCATCGTCAAGAGCGATTTTCCGAGGCGACTGCGCAGCAGAACCCATCCGGCCAGCACCGGGATGCCGACGAGCACCAACACGTCGTCGTTGACGGCTGCGGCCAGCTCACCGTGCAGCACGTCATGAGTCATCCGCAAGGAGCCGCAAAGGGGGCAATTCCACCCGGTGAGCAGCCGGAACGGGCACACAGGGAAAATCGAATCCGGGTGGTGAGGGTCGACCAGGCCGATGTAACCGAGTGCTCCCGCCAGGAGTACGCCCGACCCCAGCACGACGCGCAGACGTCCCGGAGACCAGCGACTGGCATGCGACGAGCTGACCGCAGTGGCGTCATGCCCGACCGGACTGGTCATCAGCCGTGATCTGACTGCGTTGCGGTCGACTCGCTCGACTCCAAGGTGGAATCCGGTGCCCCCTTTTCGGCCGCTGTGTTCTCGTCGTCAGTTGATTCCGCCGCATCGGCTTCAGGCGCGTCGGTCTCAACGTCGGCTTCGCGCGCGTCGGTCTCAACGTCGGCTTCGCGCGCGTCGGTCTCAACGTCGGCTTCGCGC
>DASQRI010000320.1:0-2851 GCA_035642975.1 Mycobacterium sp. | reverse complement strand
GATGCCGCGGGCAGCGCCGACCCCGCAGTCGGGCTGCGCGCGGTCCGTGCGCTGCAGCGCCTGCAGGAGCGGTTGGAGGCGATCCATGTCGCCAACGCACGCGAGCAGGGCTGGAGCTGGCAGGCCATCGCCAGCGCCCTGGGCGTGAGCAGGCAGGCCGTGCACCAGAAGTACAACCGGAGGAGATGACTAATGGCGTTCGAGCGGTTCACCCGCAATGCCCGGGTCGGAGTCATGCTGGCCCACGAAGAGGCCCGCGAACTGTGCGACCGCGAAACCGGTTCGCAGCACCTGCTTCTCGGGATTTTGCAGGCCGCCGGTGAGGAGCTGTCGGCGGTGTTGATTGGCTACGGGCTTACCGCCGATGTTGTGCGGAGCCGGCTGGCCGAAACCTCAACCGCCGAGCAGTCGTTCGATGAGGACGCCGACGCGCTGAGCACCATCGGCATCGACCTGCGAGCCGTTCGTGACAGTGTGGCCCGCACCTTCGGCGGCGATGCCTTCGACAGGGCCCTGTCGCGCTCGGGTCGCCGTCGCCGCCCGCGTGGGCATATATCTCTCAGCCACGGCGCCAAAAAGGCGTTGGAACTCGCGCTACGAGAAGCATTGGCGCACAGGGACAACGAGATCCGCTGCGAGCATCTCTTGCTGGGTATCATGCGAAGCGGCGACAAGGCCGCCATTGCCTTGGTCACCGAGCATGTCTACACGGCGCAGTTGCGTGCCGCCGTGATCAAACTGCTGGACAAGGCCGCCTGATTCGCTGTTTCTCGTCGAGTGTGCTTTGACGGCGACGACACGCCGACGCCTCCCGCCCTGGGCGCACACTCGAAGCCCTGAGCGCACAGTCGAAAGCACCTCAACCTGCCAGCGTCAACGCTGCTGCCACCACGATCGACCAGACCAGCATCGTCAGGCCGGTGTCGCGGAGCACCGGGATCAGCTCGGCTCCGGTTCGTCCACTTCGCACCGGAGCCGCGGCCCGCAGCGCCAACGGCGTGGCGACCAGACCCAGCGCGCACCACGGTGTGGCCGCGGTCAGCGTCAGGGTCAAAACCCCGGCCAGCGCCAGCAGCGTCTGGTAGAAGATGCGTGTCCCTTTGTCGCCGAGGCGCACCGCCAACGTGATTTTGCCGGACTGTCCGTCAGTAGGGATGTCTCGTAAGTTGTTGGCCACCAACACCGCTGATGACAGCGCGCCCGTCGTCACCGCCAACACCAGGCCTACCCAGTCCACCCGCAACGCCTGGGTGTACTGGGTGCCGAGCACGGCGACCAGACCGAAGAACACGAATACCGCGACTTCGCCAAAACCCGCATAGCCGTACGGCCTTGACCCGCCGGTGTACAGCCAGGCCCCGGCGATGCAGAACGCGCCCACCGCGATCAGCCAGGGCGCGCTGGTCAACGCAAGCGCCAACCCGGCTACCGCGCCGACAGTCATGCTGGCGACGGCCACCGCCAGCACCGAGCGCGGCGTCGCCAGCCGCGAACCCACCAGCCGTAACGGGCCCGCCCTGTTGTCGTCGGTGCCGCGGATGCCGTCGGAGTAGTCGTTGGCGAAGTTGACACCGATGATCAGCGCCACCGCGACGGCCAGCGCGAGCAGCGCCTTCCACCAGACTGCGGCGTGCAGCCAGGCAGCGGCACCGGTGCCCGCGATCACCGGTGCAATGGCGTTCGGGAGAGTCCGTGGTCGCGCGCCGGCGATCCACTGCGCAAAACTGGCCACCCTGTAATCGTTCCATGCGCGGTGCACAAGAATGCGTAGATGCCCGCCGGCGACGATGCAGAGCAAGAGAGCGATGTGGGGGTACGCCCCCTCGCCGCTCTGCGGCTGGGGGGACCCCCACCCGCTTGCGGGGGAGAGGAGCGGCGTAGATGATCGGAGTGATCGGCGGCAGCGGCTTCTACACATTCTTCGACTCAGCCGCGCGCAGCATCAATCTGGACACCCCGTTCGGCGAGCCCAGCGCACCGGTCACCGTCGGTGTCGTCGGGGAGCACGAGGTCGCATTCCTGCCGCGTCACGGCCTCGGCCACCGGTTTCCGGCGCACAAGGTGCCCTACCGGGCCAACATGTGGGCGCTGCGCGCATTGGGGGTGCGGCAAGTCTTCGCCCCGTGTGCGGTCGGCAGCCTGACGGCTGAGCTCGGCCCGGGCACCGTCGTGGTGCCCGATCAGCTAGTGGACCGTACCCGTCGCCGCGCCGACACCTACTTCGACTCCGGTTCCGCGCACGCGTCCTTCGCCGATCCGTACTGCCCGACGTTGCGTTCCGCGGCGACCGGGCTGCCCGGGGTGGTCGACGGCGGAACCATGGTGGTCATCGAAGGGCCGCGATTTTCCACCCGCGGCGAAAGCCAGTGGTTCGCCGCCGCGGGTTTCACCCTGATCAACATGACCGGTTACCCGGAGGCCGTACTCGCTCGCGAGCTCGACATCTGCTATGCCGCAATCGCTTTGGTGACAGACCTGGATGCCGGCATCGATGCTGGCACCGGGGTGACGCTCGTCGACGTGGTCAGCGAATTCGAGAAGAACATCGAACCGTTCAAAAAGCTGGTGCGCGAAGCGATCGGCCAGGTCGCCGTCGAACACGACTGCGCCCAGTGCCTGTCGCACACCGGGGTCCAGCTGCCATTCGACGAGACATGAGCGTTCAGCCGGCCTTCGCTTCGCGCTTGGGCTCGTCATCGGGTTGCCGGGGCGGGCGCCCCCTGCGCAGCGTGTCGATCAGTTCGCGGTAGGGCCCGACGAGGTAGACGGTGTCGTTCGCGTGCAACCGGGCGTCGCGACGTGGGTGGAGCTTGACCAGCCCGTTGGATGTCGTGATGGCGATGACCCGGGT
>DASQRI010000319.1:0-6426 GCA_035642975.1 Mycobacterium sp. | reverse complement strand
TGAACCGCTTCACGCCCTCGATGTGCCAAGTGCCGTCCGGTTGCGCGATGGCTTTGGTTCGCCCCGCCCCGACGTCGGAGCCGGCGTCGGCCTCGGTCAACACCATGGTTGCCGCCCAGCCTCGTTCCAGCCCGGTTGCCGCCCAGCGCTTCTGTTGTTCGGTGCCCTCGACGTAAAGCGCGTTGGCCATCGCAGGGCCCAGGCTGTAAAAGAAGGCCGCTGCGGGATTGGCGCAGTGCAGCATCTCGTGGATCGCCCAAATCACCGGGCTCGGCGCGGAAACCCCGCCGATCTCTTCGGCCAGGCCGATGCGCCACCACTCCGCGTCTTTGACCGCCTGCACCGATTTCGCCAACTCTGCCGGCACTGAAATGGTGTGCCGATCCGGCTCGAAAACTGGTGGGTTGCGGTCGGCCTCGGCGAACGAGTCGGCGATCGGGCCCTCTGCCAAACGAGCTACTTCATCGAGCATCGTGCGAACCGTGTCGACGTCGAGATCCGCATAGTCCCCTGACCCGAGGACGCTGCCGATGTTCAAAATCTCGAACAGATTGAACTCGATGTCTCGCAGGTTAGCGATGTAGTGGCCCAACGGTTTTCCCTTCCCCTGGTGAACTCCCCACGCAGTGTGGCCGAGGCGGGAATGGGTACGCAACCGTAACCTACGACGACGAAAGCGTAACCTACGGTGACGGAACCGTAGCGTCCAAGGTCAGCGCTGCTGTGATCGCCGTCACGTCGTTCTACATCGTGCGAAAGCAGTTGAACCGGTCGCGTCTTGGCCCTAATGGTGGCGAAGATGGGGCAGGTGCGGGAAGTGGAAGTGGTGGTGCGGGCGACCCATCGGTGGACACGGTTCGAGGTCGATGGTCGCAGCATGCAGCACACCGCCGTCCTTAGTTCCCTGTGCCGCCATGCACTTCCCGTTCTGGATCGCTTGCGCGTTGGTAACCGCGTGCTTGTTGTAGGTGGTCGTATCGGCGACGTTCACCGTGGTGCGCGTGGCCTTGCCGGTGGGATCGATGCTGTTGACGGCGATGGTGTTACCCGTAACCGAGTCGACGATGCCATAGACGCTGGGACTTTCAGCCGGTCCTCCGGGTGATGGTGCGGGCGGAGGGCACTTGCCGCCTTCAGACGGGCCGATCGTTACGCTCTGCGCGGTGACCGGCCCACCAGGAGGACCGCTCTGTGCCGCGGCCTCGACATCGACGCAACTACCACGGATGACGTCGCTCAGCCTGGCCGGGCTGAGCTCGGTGACCAACGTCGACGGTGTGAAGTCCACCGCGGCACCCGTCCGATCCCGCTGCGTGAGCTGGATCCTGTTGCCAGACACCGATCTGACCAAGCCCTCGACCTCGTCATGACCCATGGGTGGTGGTGGCGGCGGCTTGGGCGGGGAAATCGTCGGGCTTGCTGTCGGGCTGGCTGATGTGCCAGGCTTTCCGGTGTTCTGATTATTCGATGTGCTGCACGCGGCGATCGACAATGTGGTCGCCCCGGCGACCGCGAGGACCACAAGTCGAGTCACTCGAGTCTTAAGCCGGGTGGCGGACATCGGCGTTTCTCCAATCGCGGTTTCGCCCGTGCAAGCGGGCACCCGCTCTAGCTGCGGATCCCACAATCGACACTAGCGCGAGTCATCTGCTGCCAATCAGGTCAAATAGTCTTTGTGCGCCGGTGCCCGATCGGTTCTGCCGGGGCGCCGCCGAATTAGAGTTGAGCCATGTTTTGGCTGTGCAGAACCTGCGGTGTCGAGCACAACACGGCATCGGGCGTGTGCGCGATTTGCGCCGACGACCGGCAGTGGGTGCCAAGCGAGGGTCAGTTGTGGGCGACGCCGGAACAGCTGGTCGCCGAAGGAATGCGATCGCAGGTGTCGGCCATTGAGGACGGACTCGTCGCCATCGGCAGTTCGCCCGCGTTCGGAATCGGGCAACTGGCAAAGCTGGTGTGCACCGACGTCGGCAACGTGTTGTGGGATCCCTGCGGCTTCGTCGACGACGCCGCGGTGGCCGCGGTGGCCGACCGCGGGCCGGTCATCGCGATTGTGGCCAGTCATCCGCATATGTATGGCGCGCAAGTCGAATGGAGTCACCGACTGGGCGGCGTCGCGGTCTATGTGAACGCAGCCGATGCCGAGTGGGTGATGCGGCCCGACCCGGTGATTGAGCAGTGGTCGGACACGTTGCAGCTGACCCCGTCGCTGTCGGTGATTCGGGTCGGCGGACACTTCCCCGGCAGTGCGGTCGCCTGCTGGACCGACGGCGCCGCCGGTCGCGGCGTGCTGCTGGCCGGGGACACCATCTTCCCCAACCCGGACCGTCGCACGGTGGCGTTCTTGCGCAGCATCCCGAACCGCCTGCCGCTGTCGGCTGCCGTCGTGCAGCGGATGGCCGGCACCCTGGCGGCGCTGCAGTTCGACCGCATCTACGGCCTGTTCTCGAACTCCATCGACACTGACGGCCGCGCGGCGGTGCAACGATCAGCCGACCGCCACGCCGCCTGGGTGCGCGGCGACTACGACCACCTGACCTAGCGACCCGGCGGAACGCCGGGGAACACAGGCGCAGTTCACGGCGTTAAGTGGGGCGTGACTACCCAAGACCTCACCGCCGCGCAGTTCAACGAAACGATCAACGGCAACGACATCGTGCTCGTCGACTTCTGGGCATCCTGGTGCGGGCCGTGCCGCCAATTCGCGCCCACCTTTGCCGCATCCGCGGACAAGCACCCCGACGTCGTGCACGCCAAGGTCGACACCGAAGCCGAGCAGGACCTTGCCGCGGCAGCGCAGATTCGGTCGATACCGACGCTGATGGCCTTCAAGAAGGGCATGTTGGTCTTCAACCAGGCCGGTGCGCTTCCCCCGGCCGCCCTGGAGGACCTCCTCCAGCAAGTCAAGGACTTCGACGTCGACGCGGCGATCGCGGCACAGGAGCCCGACCAGGCCTGATCGGGCCGTCGGGTGGCCCGTATCGTCGGCGGGCGGGTTACCGTTCAACGGTGAGCATGGTCCTAGTTGAGCATCCGCGACCTCAGGTCGCGTTGATCACTCTGAATCGGCCGGAGCGGATGAACTCCATGGCGTTCGACGTCATGGTGCCGCTGAAAGCGGCTCTGGAGAACATCACCTACGACAACTCGGTACGGGTGGTCGTGCTGACCGGGGCGGGCAAGGGCTTCTCCTCCGGCGCCGACCACAAGTCGGCCGGTGACGTTCCACACGTCCAAGGTCTGACCCGGCCCACCTACGCGCTGCGCTCGATGGCGATCCTCGACGACGTGATCCTGGCGCTGCGACGGCTGCATCAACCGGTGATCGCGGCGGTCAACGGTGCGGCGATCGGTGGCGGGCTGTGTCTGGCGCTCGCCGCGGACATCCGCGTCGCGGCAAGCGGCGCGTATTTCCGGGCCGCGGGCATCAACAATGGGCTGACCGCGAGTGAGCTGGGTCTCAGTTATCTGCTGCCCAGAGCCATCGGCTCCTCGCGGGCATTCGAGATCATGCTGACCGGGCGCGACATCGACGCCGAGGAAGCCGAGCGAATCGGATTGGTATCCCGGCAAGTTCCGGAAGACCAGCTGTTGGAAACCTGCTACGAGATGGCCGAGCGGATGGCGGCTTTCTCGCGGCCGGGACTCGAGTTGACCAAACGCACACTGTGGAGTGGACTGGACGCCGCTAGCCTGGAGGGGCACATGCAGGCCGAGGGCCTGGGACAGCTCTTGGTCCGTCTGCTCACCACCAACTTCGAAGAGGCTGTTGCCGCGCGCGCCGACAAACGGCCGCCGGTGTTCACCGACGACAAGTAATCCCGGACAAATGAGCAAGGAGAGTGACCGTGATCACGGCTACGGACCTCGAGGTCCGCGCTGGTGCGCGCACATTGCTCTCCGCTGACGGTCCGGCTCTGCGGATACAACCCGGTGATCGCATCGGGCTGGTCGGGCGCAACGGCGCCGGTAAAACCACCACCCTGCGCATCCTCGCGGGTGAGGGGGAGCCGTACGCCGGAACGGTCACCCGCATCGGCGAGATCGGTTATCTGCCGCAAGATCCCAAAGAAGGAGACCTCGACATCCTGGCGCGTGACCGGGTGCTCTCCGCGCGCGGGCTCGACACGCTGCTCACCGATCTGGAAAAGCAGCAGGCGCTGATGGCCGAAGTCGCCGACGACGCCGCCCGAGATCGGGCGATCCGCCGCTACGGCCAACTCGAGGAGCGCTTCGCCGCGCTGGGCGGGTACGGGGCCGAGAGCGAAGCGGGCCGCATCTGCGCGAGTCTCGGCTTGCCCGACCGCGTGCTGACTCAGCAGTTGCGCACGCTGTCCGGCGGTCAACGCCGCCGAGTGGAGTTGGCGCGGATCCTGTTCGCCGCATCCGACACCGGCGCCGGCTCGTCCACCACCTTGCTGCTCGATGAGCCGACCAACCACCTCGACGCCGACTCGCTGGGCTGGCTGCGAGATTTCCTGCGCAACCACAGCGGGGGCCTCGTGGTGATCAGCCACAACGTCGACTTGTTGGCCGACGTCGTCAACCGGGTCTGGTTCCTCGACGCGGTGCGCGGCGAAGCCGACGTCTACAACATGGGTTGGCAGAAGTATCTCGACGCCCGCGCCACCGACGAGCAGCGCCGCCGCCGGGAACGCGTGAACGCCGAACGTAAGGCCACCGCACTGCGTGCCCAGGCCGCCAAGCTCGGCGCAAAGGCCACCAAAGCCGTTGCGGCGCAGAACATGCTGCGGCGTGCCGATCGGATGATGGCCGCGCTCGACGAAGAGCGGGTGGCCGACAAGGTGGCCCGAATCAAGTTCCCCAGCCCCGCGGCCTGCGGCCGCACCCCGCTGGTGGCCACCGGCCTGACGAAGACCTTTGGTTCGTTGGAGGTGTTCACCGGCGTCGACCTCGCCATCGACCGCGGTTCTCGGGTGGTGGTGCTGGGACTCAACGGCGCGGGCAAGACGACGCTGCTGCGGCTGCTGGCTGGTGTCGAGCAACCCGACGCCGGGGGCTTGGAGCCCGGACACGGCTTGAAAGTCGGATATTTCGCCCAGGAGCACGACACCCTCGACGACGCCGCGACGGTGTGGGAGAACATCCGGCACGCCGCACCCGATTCCGGCGAGCAGGAGCTGCGTGGTCTGCTCGGAGCGTTCATGTTCAGCGGTAGCCAGCTTGACCAGTTGGCCGGCACGCTGTCCGGCGGGGAGAAGACCCGGCTTGCGCTCGCCGGTCTGGTCGCGTCGAAGGCGAATGTCTTGCTGCTCGATGAGCCGACGAACAATCTCGATCCCGCGTCGCGTGAGCAGGTGCTGGACGCGCTGCGCAGCTACACCGGAGCGGTGGTGCTGGTCACGCACGACCCGGGAGCCGCCGAAGCGCTCGACCCGCAACGTGTGGTGCTGCTGCCGGACGGCACCGAAGACCATTGGTCCGAGGAATACCGGGACCTGATCGAGCTGGCCTGACCGCTCGCACGACTGGCCTACCGACTCGGCTTGACGGTGGCGCAGGGGATTTCGTCAAATCGGCCCGCCACCGACCCCGACTTCTTACTCTTTGTGCTTTGGGGATCACGTTCAAGCGGGGAGGGCCGATGCGGAAGTCGAAAAAGACGCGCTCGCAGTTACTGGTGGAGTTGCGCAGCGCATACGAGGGCGGAGCCAGTATTCGTACGCTGGTTGCGTCCACCGGTAGGTCGTACGGGTCGATTCATAGCATGTTGCGCGAATCTGGCACGACGATGCGCAGCCGCGGCGGGCCAAACCACCGCACTCGCTCGCGGTAGGGATCGTCGCAGCTGTGCTGCGAGAACGCTCCCGGGAGCATGGTGTCGGCCGGATTGGAACCTGCCTTGGATGAACTGCGGGACTTCATCCGAATGCTTCCCGACAGGCGTTACGCGCTGGTGGCAAGCGAACTCTGAGCTAACGCTGCCGCACCGAGCCCTCGACCAGATCCAGGACGGCGCTGAGCAACCCGGTGTCTTCACCGGAGGCCACCTTGGCCACCAGCCCATCGAGAACCAGGTCCAGGTAGCACTGCAACACGTCGCTGGGGATGTCGTCGCGCACCCGTCCGGCCTGCTTCTGCCGGCGTAGTCGGTCGGTCGTTGCCGCGGCCAGCTCAGCCGAGCGCCCCGTCCACTCCCGGCTGAATGCCGGGTCGTGGCGCAGCTTGCGCGCAATCTCCAATCGCGTGACGAGCCAGTCGAATTGCTCGGGTGCGGCCAGCATGTCCCGCATCACCTGCACCAGGCCCTCGCGGGAGGCGACCTCGGCCATCCGCTCGGCGTCTTCGTGCGCCAACTCGAAGAACAGCGTGTCCTTGTCGCGGAAATGGTGGAATATCGCACCCCGCGACAAGCCGATCGCCTGCTCGAGGCGGCGCACCGTCGCACCGTCGTAGCCGTACTCG
>DASQRI010000318.1:0-7290 GCA_035642975.1 Mycobacterium sp. | reverse complement strand
GGTGGCGGCCCGCAGAACACCCCGGTGTGGACTCCTCCACCGCCACGACCTGCGTGGCGCAAGTGGTGGATGTGGGCACCGTTGGCGATCGGAGGGCTCTTCATCACGCTGATCATCCTGTTGAACGTCACCGGCGCCACTGGCCGCGTACCTCACGACGACAGTGACCAGTGGGCTCCCACGCCTACGCAGTCGACACCAACACCCTGAATGATGCAGCGCCGCCGCGGGTACGGACCGCTAGCTGGCGTGGGTTCGCCGGAGGCACGCCACGGTGCGACGGATACCGTCATTGAGTTCCACCTTCGGGCGCCAGCCCAAAACCCGCTCGGCTAAGTGGATGTCGAGGCAGGACCGTTTCAGATCGCCCAACCGGGCCGGATAAAACTCCGGGTCGTCGGGCACATCGACGGCAGCGGCCACCGCTGAATGCAATTGGCGGTCAGAGGTTTCCACGCCGGTGCCGATGTTGAAGCGCTGCCCGCCGCCGGCGGTCCCGGCCGCCTTGACGAACGCGTCCACCACATCGTCGACAAATACATGGTCACGGGTATTAGAGCCGTCGCCGAACAACTTGGTGGGCTTACCGTCCAGCAGCGCCTGCGCGAAGATCACAATCACCCCAGCCTCGCCGTGCGGGTTTTGTCGCGGGCCGTAGACATTGGCCGGGGCGATGTGCGAGCACTCCAGGCCGTACAGGTGGCGAAACGTGTTCAGGTAGATCTCCCCGGCGACTTTGCTGGCCGCGTACGGCGACGCCGGGTCTGTGGGCACCGTCTCGCTGGTCGGGTAGCTCGGCGGGGCGCCGTAGATGGATCCGCCCGAGGAGGCGTGCACGATCTTGCGCACACCGGCCGACCGCGCGGCATCGGCCAGTCGCACGGTGCCGATGACGTTGACCGACGCGTCGAATTGGGGGTCGGCCACCGAGCGCCGCACGTCGATCTGCGCGGCCAGGTGAAACACCACCTCAGGCCGGTGTTCATCGAGGATGGCCTGCAGATCGGCGGTCACGATGTCCGCCTCGACGAAGACGAACTCGGGGTTGTCGCCCAAATGCTCGAGGTTGGTCGCGCGCCCGGTGGCGAAATTGTCCAGACCCACCACCGAGTGGCCATCGTCGATCAGGCGGTCGACGAGTGTCGAGCCGATGAAACCGGCTGCTCCGGTGACCAGTGCGCGCACAGCCAACACCCTACCGACGGTCATGCTTGGTCAAGGCGCGCGGCGCTCAACGTTAAGCCGCCGCTCACCGGTAAGAAAGGACATATGCCCGGCCAGCTGACTCGGACGCCGAAGGTGGCACTGGCCGCGATCGCGCTGATCGCGGCACAGCTGGTGATCCGCGCGTTACTGGCGTTTCGGGGCTACTTCTACTGGGACGACCTGATTCTGATCGGCCGGGCCGGCACGCACGGTCTCCTGTCGCCGTCGTATCTGTTCGACGACCACGACGGCCATGTGATGCCGGCCGCCTTTCTGGTCGCCGGGGCCATCAGTCGGCTGGCGCCGTTGAACTGGATCGGACCGGCCATCAGCCTGGTGGTGCTGCAATTGCTGGCGTCACTGGCGCTGTTGCGGGCGCTATATGTGATCTTGGGCTGGCGGCCGGTACTGCTGATTCCGTTGACTTTTGCACTGTTCACCCCGCTGGGCGTTCCCGGGTTCGCGTGGTGGGCCGCGGCGTTGAACTCGCTGCCGATGCTGGCAACGCTGGCCTGGGTTTGCGCCGACGCGATCATGCTGGTGCGCACCCACAACCAGCGGTACGCGGTGACCGGAGTCGTGGTCTACCTCGGTGGGCTGCTGTTCTTTGAGAAGGCCGCGGTCATTCCGTTCGCCGCGTTCGCCGTCGCCGCGCTGCTGTGCCACGCCCACGGCGATCGCGCCGCGTTCTCGACGGTGTGGCGCGCGGGCATTCGGTTGTGGACGGCGTCGCTGGCACTGACCGGCCTGTGGGTCGCGGTGTATCTGGTCGTGGTGAACCAGCGGCGGTGGAGTTCGGATCTGTTGATGACGTGGGATCTGTTGCGCCGCTCGATCACTCACGGGATTGTTCCCGGTTTGGCTGGCGGCCCGTGGGCCTGGGCCCGCTGGGCGCCCGCATCCCCGTGGGCGGTTCCGCCGGTGTCGGTCAGAGTGCTGGGCTGGCTGGTGCTGGCCGCGGCGCTGGTGCTGTCGCTGGTCCGCAAACAACGCATCGCGCCGGTGTGGCTGACCGCGGTCGGTTACGTGGTCGCCTGCCAGGTGCCCATCTATCTGATGCGCTCGTCGCGGTTCACCGCCCTCGAGCTGGCCCAAACCTTGCGCTATTTCCCCGATCTCGTCGTGGTGCTGGCGTTGTTGGCCGCGATCGGGTTCTGCGCGCCCAACCGGCATTCGTCGCGCTGGCTCGATGCGTCCGCGCCGCGCACGGCGATCACGGCCGCGGTGGCGATGTCCTTCGTGGCGAGCAGCGGGTATTCGACGGCGACCTTTCTGAAATCGTGGCAGGACAACCCCGCCCAGCCCTATCTGCAGAATGCCCGCCGCGGCCTGGCCGCCGCGCACGCGGCTTCGAGTGCGCCGTTGCTTGACCAAGAGGTCGATCCGTTGGTACTCGGCCGGGTGGCCTGGCCGGACAATCTGGCCGGCCACATGTTTGCCCTGCTGCGCGACCGGCCGGAATTCGCCTCGGCAACAACGCAATTGCGCACTCTGGACAGCACTGGCCGATTGGTCGACGCGCAGGTGACGTGGGTCCGCATGATCCGGCCCGGACCGATGCCGCCGTGCGGGTACTTCGTGCAACCGGATCGGCCGGTCCGGCTTGCTCTCGACGGCCCGCTGTTGCCAACGGATTGGACAGCCGAGATCAACTATCTGGCCAACAACGACGGCTCGCTGACGCTGTCGTTGTCCGAGGGAATCGGCGCGCGGGTTCCGGTGCATCCCGGGCTCAACCGGGTCTATGTCCGACTGCCCGGCGCCGGCGACGCCATCACGGTCCGGGCTAACACGGCCGCGCTGAGCGTATGCGTCGCGGCCGGACCGGTGGGCTATGCGCTGCCGCGCTAGAGCCACCTAGGAGAATCGAACTCCTGACCTGCTCATTACGAGTGAGCCGCTCTACCGACTGAGCTAAGGTGGCGTGCCCTATCGGGCGGGACGAGTCTACGACAGGGCCCAGGAACAGCCCAAGTTCAGACCCACGCCTAGTCGCGCAGCGCCTGGCCGATCGTGGCGACCATGGCGTCGACGGCGAACTTGGGCTTGACGTTGACGGCCAGCGCTTCGCGGCACTCCAACACCGACTCGATGCAGCGCAGCAGCCGATCGGGCGAGACGTGGGCGGCCATCGCCGCGATGGACTCCGCCATGTCGGGGTGGTTCGGCCGCACATCTCCTGCGCTTGCGGCCACCAGCAGCGCATCGCGAAAGTAGGTCGCCAGGTCGATCAGCGCGCGGTCCAGCGCATCCCGCGACGCCCGGGTCTGACGCGACTTCTGCCGTCGCTCAAGGTCTTTGATCGCGCCGGTGGCGCCGCGCAACGTGCCGGCAGTGCCCTTGCCGGTGCCGCCCGCGCCAAGCGCGGTGCGCAGCTCCTCGGTTTCGGCTTCGTCGCGCCCGGCGGTCAGCACCGCGGCTTCGGCCTCTGCCGCGGTCACCAACGCCTCGGCGGCGGCGTAGGCCTTCGATCGGGTTGCCGCGTCGCGGGCCAGCCCCAACGCCTGCTGCCGCCGCTCGCGGGCCTCCGGATCGGTGGCCAACCGGCGCGCCCGGCCGACGTGGCCGCCGCTGACCGACGCCGCCCAACTCGCGGTCTCGGCGGACAGACCGTCGCTGTCGATCAACACCCGAGCGATGGCCGCAGGCTGCGGCGTCACCAGCGCGACATGCCGGCAGCGGGACCGCAGCGTGATCGCGATGTCCTCGGGATCCACCGACGGCGCACACAGCAGAAACACCGTCGACGGTGGGGGTTCCTCGACCACCTTGAGTAAGGCGTTCGCCGCGCCTTCGGTCAGCCGGTCGGCGTCCTCGATCAGCACGATCTGCCAGCGCCCGGTGCTGGGCCGGCGGAACGCGATCTGCACGATCGCGCGCATCTCGTCGACGCCGATGGACAGCCCCTCCGGGACGACCCGGCGGACGTCGGCGTGCGTGCCGGCCATCGTCGTCGCGCAGGGACGGCATTCTCCGCAACCGGGCGCCCCGGCGGACGTACATTGCAGAGCGGCGGCAAAGCACAGCGCGGCGACCGAGCGCCCCGAACCGGGTGGGCCGGTGATCAGCCAGGCATGGGTCATCGCGGCGCTGTGAGTCGAATCACCGCGAGCCGCCGCAGCGGCGGCCACCAGGTCGGCTTCGACCGACTCCTGGCCAACCAGCCGTGCGAATACCCGCGACATCACCCGAAACAGTAGTGGTGATTGCTGACATCACCACTACGTCAGCAGCTGTACACGGAACGTTTTGGCTACTTTTTGGTCCCCACCGCCCGATACGGTGGGTCAGTGAGCATGGCGGCGGCACTTCCTCGGCGGATCAGCGGATTCGTCCAATGGTTTGTGCGCACACCGTGGCCGGTTTTTATGCTGAGCCAGCTACAGGCCGATATCATCGGCGCACTGCTGGTGCTGGGCTTCCTGCGCTACGGGCTGCCACCCGAAGACCGCATCGAACTGCAAGAACTGCCCGCCCTCAACCTGGCCACCTTCATCGGCTCAATCGTCCTGCTGTTCCTCCTCGGAACGGCGATCAGTGCGCGTCTGCTGGTGCCGGTGTTCCGGTGGCAGCGCCGCGACGCCCTGCTCACCGACTCCGACCCGGCGGCCACCGAGCTGGCCCGTAGCCGCGCGTTGCGGACACCCTTCTATCGCACCGTGATCAACGTGGCGTCCTGGTGCGTCGGCGGCGTGGTCTTCATCGTCGCCAGCTGGCCGGTGGCCAGGCACGCCGCGCCGGTGGTGGCCGTCGCGACCGCGCTGGGTGCCACCGCCACCGCGATCGTCGGCTATCTGCAGTCCGAGCGGGTGCTGCGCCCGGTGGCCGTCGCCGCGCTGCGTGGCGGGTTGCCGGAGAACATCCGGGCATCGGGTGTCATCGGACGCCAGATGCTGGCCTGGGCGCTGTCCACCGGGGTGCCGTTGCTGGCGATCGTGCTGGCCGTGGTGGCCGACAAGGCTGAGTACCTTCATGGGCCGCCGGAGAAGCTGTTGAACCCGATCCTGCTGCTGGCGCTGCTGGCGTTGGCTATCGGGCTGGTCAGCACGTTGATGGTGGCCATGTCGATCGGCGCACCGCTGCGTCAGCTGCGCTGGGCGCTCGGCGAGGTACAGCGGGGTAACTACAACGCGCACATGCAGATTTTCGACGCCAGCGAACTGGGCCTGCTGCAGGCCGGCTTCAACGACATGGTGCGCGACCTGTCCGAGCGGCAACGGCTGCGCGACCTGTTCGGCCGCTACGTCGGTGAGGACGTTGCCCGCCGCGCGCTGGAGCGCGGCACCGAGTTGGGCGGCCAGGAGCGCGACGTCGCGGTGCTGTTCGTCGACCTGGTCGGTTCCACCCAGCTGGCGGCGACGAGGCCACCCGCTGAGGTGGTCATCCTGCTCAACGAGTTTTTCCGGGTGGTGGTGGACACCGTCGGCCGGCACGGCGGTTTCGTCAACAAGTTCCAGGGCGACGCGGCGTTGGCCATCTTCGGCGCGCCGATCGAGCATCCCGACGCGTCCGGCGGCGCACTGGCCGCCGCGCGTGAGCTGCATGACGAATTGCTTCCGGTGATCGGCGTGGCGGAGTTCGGCATCGGGGTGTCGTCCGGTCGCGCCATCGCCGGCCACATCGGCGCGCAGGCCCGTTTCGAATACACCGTGATCGGCGACCCGGTCAACGAGGCTGCCCGGCTCACCGAGCTGGCCAAGCTGGAAGACGGCCACGTGCTGGCCTCCGCGGTCGCGGTCAGCGGCGCCCTGGACGCCGAGGCGTTGTGCTGGGACGTCGCCGAAGTCGTCGCGCTGCGTGGGCGCACGGGACCCACCCAATTGGCCCGGCCGCTCAACCTCGCCGCGCCGGAAGAAGTACCGAGTGAAGTCGGCCGCTAGCCGCCCGGCGGTGGCGGACTGGCCGGCGGCGCGCTGAGGTCACCCGGCATCAGCGGGCCGATGTCGAAAAACTTCCCTTGCAGGTCAGACGCGCCGCCACCGGATCCGTTGCCCAAGTTCAGCAAGTCGGTGAGGCCGGGCACGTTCGCCGGCTGATCGCCTTCGAGGGCCCCAAGGTCGGACTCGGTGATGTTCTGCACCACCACCGGGGTTTCCAAACCACCCATGACCTGCAATAAGTCGACAACCGAAGGACTGTTCGCGTCCGGGTTATCGTGCGCGTTGTTGGACAGCTGCACTGCCGGCACCTCGATATCCCGCAGCGGTGGCGCCGCGGGCGCAGCGATGATCACGCTGAGGCCGCCGAGCGCAACACCAGCGGTGATGCAGTACCGGACAGCGGGTCGCATGATTCTCCCCTTTAGTGCCGCCATGACGGATTCACAGCAGATGCAGCGACAACTGTACCTGAGAACTGGCTGAGAATCACCAGTCTTTTGCCAAAAATTTCCACCCGACGGCCCTAGACCGACTTTTCGCAGGTCAGGGCCTCGGTTTAGCTGCGTTTGGCGGCTTTCTTTGCGGGCTTCTTACGCGCGGTCTTCTTGGCCGTCCGCGTTACCGGGCCCCGCGCACGGCGGTCGGCCAGCAGTTCGGCGGCGCGTTGATCGGTGATCGACAACACGTCGTCGCCCTTGCGCAGGCTGGCGTTGGTCTCACCATCGGTGACGTAGGGGCCGAACCTGCCGTCCTTGATCACCATCGGCTTGCCCGACGCCGGGTCGTTGCCCAGCTCACGCAGCGGTGGTGCCGCGGCAGCCTGCCGGCCGCGCCGCTTCGGCTCGGCGTAGATCTTCAGCGCCTCGTCGAGGGTGATGCCGAATATCTGGTCTTCGGTCGCCAATGATCGAGAGTCGGTGCCGCGCTTCAGGTATGGACCGTAGCGGCCGTTCTGCGCGGTGATCTCCTCGCCGGACTCCGGGTCGGCGCCGACCACCCGCGGCAGCGACAGCAGTTTCAATGCATCCTCGAGCGTCACGGTTTGCAGATCCATGCTGCGCAGCAGCGAACCGGTGCGAGGCTTGGGGCCCACGGGCTTCTTGCCCTTCTTCGCCGGCTGACCGGCGGCGCCGTCGTCGCCGCCCTCGTCACTGGGCTTGGGGAGGATCTCCGTCACGTACGGCCCGTACCGACCGTCTTTGGC
>DASQRI010000317.1:0-8806 GCA_035642975.1 Mycobacterium sp. | reverse complement strand
AGCTGCTCCGAGCACTCTCCCTCTACCAGCACGTCGCCGTGGTAGAGGGCCTCGAAATCAACTTTGATGACGTCGGCACTCGATTCGTCGATCCACATGTTCATGAGCGTATAAGTCACGTTTAAGGAAATATTGAGTCACGATTCGGAAAATCGTGGCAATTGTTACCGCTGGGTAGGGTCGCGGCGCGTGGACGCGACGTCCGGATGGTTGGAACTGGTCTATTGGGCAGGCGTCCAACCGCATAAGCTCCGGAAAATGTCCTGGTTATTGTGCGCCGGGTTGAACCACCGCGGGTCCCGGGTACGTATCTATCGGTAGAGCGTCGACGACGCGCTCGGTCGCGTTGCACGGCTAAGTTACTGCCGATAAGTTAACGCGGGTATTACGGTGGAAGGATCAGGCATGCTGCAGTGGATCGCTCGCCTTGCCATCGCGGCTCCGCGGCGGATTCTCGCGGTAGCGGTTCTGGCCATGGTGGCGGCCGCGGTCTTCGGGCTTCCGGTCGCCAAGAGCCTCTCCGCGGGAGGGTTCCAGGATCCGGCGTCGGAGTCCGCCCAGGCCATCCACCTGCTGACCGACAAGTTCGGGCAGAGCGATCAGCAGCTGGTGATCCTGGTGACCGCGCCGGCCGGCGCCCAAAGCGACCAGGCCCGCCACGTCGCCACCGACATCGTCGAGCAGGTGAAACGCTCGGCGGGGGTTTTCAACGTGTCCTCGGCGTGGACCGGGCCCACGGCCACGGGATCCGCTGCCGATGGGCCGCATCTCGCCCCCGACCTGGTGAGCAAGGACGGCAGATCCGGATTGATCGTGGCCAACCTCGAGGGCGGCGAGAACAACGCGCAGAATTACGCCAAGACCATCGTGCAGCAAGTCGTGCATGACCGGGACGGCGTCACGGTGCGGGCCGGCGGGCTGGCGACGGTTTACGCCCAGATCAATCACCAGAATGAGCGTGACCTGTTCCTGATGGAGTCCATCGCGATTCCGCTGAGCTTTGTGGTGCTGGTCTGGGTTTTCGGCGGGCTGCTGACCGCGGCCTTGCCCGTGGTGTTGGGTGGGCTGGCGATCGTCGGATCAATGTCGGTGCTGCGGCTCATCAGTTTCAGCACCGACGTGTCGACCTACGCCCTGAACCTCAGCACCGCACTGGGTCTGGCCCTGGCCATCGATTACACGCTGCTGATCATCAGTCGCTATCGCGACGAGCTGGCCGACGGCGCCGAACCAGACCAGGCGCTGATCCGGACCATGGCGACGGCCGGCCGCACGGTGTTGTTCTCGGCGACCACCGTCGCTTTGTCGATGGCGGTGCTGGTGCTGTTCCCGATGTACTTCTTGAAGTCCTTCGCCTACGCCGGCGTGGCGGTCGTGGCGGTCGTCGCCGTGGCGGCGATCCTGGTGACACCGGCTGCGATCGTGTTGCTCGGGCCACGGCTGGATGCACTGGACGTGCGCCGGCTCGGGCGGCGGATATTCGGTCGCCCGGATCCGGTGCTTAAACCGGTGGAGCAACTGTTCTGGTACCGGTCGACCAAGTTCGTCACACGCCGAGCCGTGCCGATCGGCCTGGCCGTCGTCGCGCTGCTGCTGCTGCTTGGGATTCCGTTCCTCAGCGTGAGGTGGGGTATGCCCGACGACCGGGTGCTGCCGCGATCGGCCTCGGGGCATGCGGTGGGTGACCAGTTGCGACGCGACTTCACCGATGACTCGGCGACGGCGGTGCCGGTGGTCGTCCCGGACGTGCGCGGGGTGCGTCCGGCCGACCTCGACCGTTATGCCGCAGACTTGTCGCGGGTGGCCGACGTCTCGGCGGTGTCGTCCCCCACCGGGACGTTCGTGGCCGGCAACCGGGCCGGACCACCGTCGGCGCCCACCGGGCTGGACAAGGGCAGCGCTTTCCTGACCGTCGCCAGCACCGCGCCGCTGTTCTCGCAAGCCTCCGATACCCAGCTCGACCGGTTGCACGCGGTCGCCGGGCCTGCTGGCCAGCCGGTGCAGATGGCGGGCATGGCCGAGATCAACCGCGACAGCGTGACCGCGATCACCCACCGGCTACCGCTGGTGCTGGGGCTGATCGCCGTCATCGCCTTCGTGCTGCTGTTCCTGCTCACCGGCAGCGTGGTATTGCCGCTGAAGGCGCTGGTGTGCAACGTGTTGTCGTTGACGGCGGCGTTCGGCGCGTTGGTGTGGATCTTCCAGGAAGGTCACCTCGGCGCACTGGGGACCACTCCCAGCCAGACGTTGGTCGCCAACATTCCGGTGTTGCTGTTCTGCGTCGCGTTCGGCCTGTCGATGGATTACGAGGTGTTCCTGGTCTCCCGGATTCGCGAGTACTGGTTGGCTTCGGTCGCAGCACGTCCGGCGACAGCGGACAAGAAATCTATTCGTGCCGACAACGACGAGAGCGTTGCGCTCGGGCTGGCGCGGACCGGCCGGGTGGTTACCGCCGCCGCGCTGGTGATGTCGATCTCGTTCGCCGCATTGATCGCCGCTCAGGTGTCGTTCATGCGGATGTTCGGTCTCGGCCTGACGCTCGCCGTGCTGGCCGACGCGACGCTGGTGCGGATGGTGCTGGTGCCGGCCTTCATGCACGTGCTGGGCCAGTGGAGCTGGTGGGCGCCCAAACCGCTGACGTGGCTGCATGATCGGGTCGGGATCAGCGAAGCGGGCGACGCGGACTCTTCGACGTTGCCGAGAGCATCCGCCCCTACCGTCGGACGGCATCGCCGCGACGACAGCAGGCATCGGGCTGTGTCCAACGGCAATCGGCGCGCTCGTGCTGGCGCGACGGTCAGCGGCAGTGGTTAGCCCGCAGGCAGACCACCTTCGCCGCCGGCGTGCCCCGCGTGGATCCGGCATTCTGCTCCGCGACGAAATCCTCGATGCTGCAACCGAACTCCTGCTGGAAACTGGGCACGCCAAGGCGATGTCGATCCGCTCGGTGGCAGAACGCGTCGGCGTGACGCCGCCGTCGATTTACCTGCATTTCCTAGACAAGGACACCCTGCTCGACGCGGTGTGCGCACGCTACTTCGAGAAGCTGGACGAAGAAATGCAGCGGGTGTCCGCAGGGGCGCCGTCCAGACTCGAGGTGCTGCGGGCCCAAGGGCTGGCCTACGTGCGGTTCGCCACCGAGACCCCGGAGCTCTACCGGATCGCCACGATGGGGGAGTGGCGATCCGGCAGCAACGTGGATGCCGCCCTGGCCAGTTCGGCGTTCGAGCACATGCACGCCACTATCCAGGCGCTGATGGACGAGGGGATCTGCCCGCCCGGCGACGCGACGACCGTCGCCCTCGAACTGTGGAGCACCGCGCACGGCGTGGCGTCTCTGCTGATCGCCAAACCGCATCTGCCGTTCGGCCACGCCGAGGAGTTCGCCGAGCGGGTGCTCAGTGCCATGTTCTGTGGGCATATCGTGACGGGGATGGTCGGTCCCAATGCCACCCCGCAGCAGATCGTGGAATGGCTGATGAAGCGTTCCCAGGCGTGACGTCGTCACCGGCGGTCACGCTCGACCACCGCTTCTTCGCCCGCATCTGGCCCACCATCGCCGCTCATGAGACCGAGCAGATGCGGGACTGGCGTCGGGAGAATCTGGCCGGATTGTCGGGTCGGGTCCTTGAGGTCGGTGCCGGCACCGGGACCAACTTCGCGCTGTATCCGGATTCCGTTGCGCAAGTCGTCGGGGTCGAGCCCGAGCCGCGGCTGGCCCTACTGGCCCGGGACGCGGCCGCCGCCGCGCACGTTCCGGTCGAGGTGACGGACCGGACGGTGGAGAGTTTCTCGGCCACCGAGCCGTTCGACGCGGTGGTGTGCTCGCTGGTGCTGTGTTCGGTGACGGACCCGGATTCGGTTCTGCGGCAATTGATTTCTTGGTTGAGGCCGGGCGGCGAGCTGCGTTATCTGGAGCACGTGGCCACCGGCGGAATCCGGGGCCGGTTTCAGCAGTTGGTCGACGCGACGATCTGGCCGAGGTTGGCGGGCAACTGCCACACGCACCGCCACACCGAGCAGTCGATCCGCGGCGCGGGATTCGAAGTCGACAACGCCCGAATCGAGCGGGCATTTCCGGCGTGGGTGCCGCTGCCGGCGTCCGAGTTTCTGCTGGGCCGGGCGCGGCGCCCGGCTTAGTTCAGCAGGGCGGGCAGGCGCTGCAATAAAGTCGGAAGCGCCGTGCTGGCCGATTCCCGCACGGTGATCGTCGCGCTGCTGGAAAGCGGCGTCGGCTCCGGATTGACCTCGATGACCACCGTGCCGCGCGCCAGCGCCAACTCGGGCAGTCCCGCCGCCGGGTACACGATGCCGGAGGTCCCCACCACGACCAGCGCATCGGCGCCGGTCGTCGCCTCGACGGCGTGTTGCCACGGCTCCTCGGGCAACGCCTCGCCAAACCACACGATGTCGGGCCGGATCAAACCGCCGCAGTGGTCACAGCTGGGCGGCTCCACTTCCAGTGCGGGCTCCGGCATCTCGGGTAGGTCGCCGGTATAGGGCAAATTGCAAGTCGCACAACGGAATTTGAACAAGCTGCCGTGTAGGTGATGCACCGGTGAGCTGCCCGCGCGCTCGTGCAGGTCGTCGACGTTCTGGGTGACGACGCTGACCTCGGCGTGGTCCTGCCAGGCGGCCACCGCGCGGTGGCCGGCGTTGGGCTCCACGGTGCCGACCAGGTAGTGGCGCCACAGATACCATCCCCAAACTCGTTCGGGATTGCGCTGCCAACCTTGAACACTGGACAACTCGTAGGGGTCGAAGCGGGCCCACAGTCCGTTCTTGTCGTCGCGGAACGTCGGCACGCCGCTCTCCGCGGAGATTCCCGCGCCGGATAGGACCGTTATTCGCACCCCACCAAGATAGCCGGGCGACGATGCAGAGCGCGTAGCGCGATGAGGAGGAGCCGGGCAGTAAAGATAGCCGGACTGCGGGATACTGAGCTGGTGGAGCTGGGGGAATGGCTGCGGGTTGACGGACAAGCGGGTCGACCGCTGTTCGACCAGCTCCGCAACCAGATCATCGAGGCAATACGCGCCGGCACCTTGCCGCCCGGCGCCCGGTTGCCGACGGTGCGGGAGCTCGCCGCCGATTTGGGTCTGGCCGTCAACACCGTGGCTCGCGCATACCGTGAGTTGGAGGTCGCCGGCGTCGTCGAAACCCGAGGCCGGTTCGGCACATTCGTCGCGCGGGCCGATCCTTCGGATAGCGCGATGGCGGCCGCGGCGAGCGCCTATCTCGACGTCGCACGCGGACTTGGGCTCGGTAAGGCCGAGGCGCTGCGCTACCTCGATGCCGCTTCCGACGACTGATACCGCGCGTCGATCACCGCAGAACTTTGGCCAACGTGCGCAAGTTGCGAGTCGTGGTCGACGACTTGTATCGCTTCTTGCCCATCGTTTTGCCGATGGTGCTGTCCAGCGTGTGGTTCTTGGGCACCTGCCAATAGATCACGCCGGCGAATTTGGGGCCGCGCGCGATCTTCTCGTCGACCCTCGCCTCATCGGAGAGCGCCGTGTCGGCCAGCGCGGCGAGTTCGTCGAGCACGTCGGCGTCGCTGACAAACGTGACGTACGACTGGTATCCATCCACTTCGGGCTCGAACGGGTAGCCCTCGACAATGGCCCGCACCTTCTTGATCGGGTAGACCAGCACCCAGGCGTCGTATCCGAACTGCTTGCGCAGCGCCTTTTCGGCGGTGGCGCGCACCGCATCCGCCGTCGCAGGCGAGTCCAGCGTGACGTTGCCGGTGGCCAGGATGGTGCGGACATCGGCGAGTCCGGCGTCGGTCAACGCGGCCGCCACGTCGGCCATCTTCAGGTTCACGCCGCCAACGTTGACGCCGCGCAGGAATGCCGCGTAGCTGGTCATGTGCCGATGGTAGCGAGCGTCGACTAGTAGGCTTTCGACATGGGACGCCAAGTGTTCGACGACAAGCTGCTGGCCGTGATCGCCGACAACTCCCTCGGCGTGCTGGCCACTCTCAAGCGTGACGGGCGCCCACAGCTGTCCAACGTGACGTACTACTTCGACGCCCGCAACGCCGCCATTCAGGTGTCGGTCACCGAGCCGCGGGCCAAAACTCGCAACCTGCGTCGCGACCCCCGGGCTTCGCTGCTGGTCAGCTCCGACGACGGCTGGTCCTATGCCGTGGCCGAGGGCACCGCGGCGTTGACACCGCCGGCGGCTGCACCCGCCGACGACACCGTCGAATCGCTAATCACGTTGTACCGCAACATCGCCGGTGAACATCCGGACTGGGACGACTACCGCCAGGCCATGGTCACCGACCGTCGCGTCTTGCTGACCCTGCCGATCGCGCACGTATACGGCATGCCGCCGGGCGTGCGCTAGGCTGCGGACATGGCTGCATCTAAGTCGGGGTCGGATTCTGCGTCGGACGACGGCATCAAACGCAAGTTCCGCGAAGCGCTCGACCGCAAGAATGCGAAGTCGTCAGGCGTAGCGGATCACAAGGACGGCGGCGCCAAGCAGCCCCGCGCGCACGGGCCGCAAGAGAACCGCAGAGAATTTCGCCGCAAGAGCGGGTAATCGCCTATCGCCCGGCGGGCAGCTCGGCCTTCTGGTCTGCCTCGGCGATACCGAAAAACACGGCCGGAACAACGAATTCGACTGCCGTGAGCACTTCCTGCAACCAGTGCGGGCGACCCTTGTCGACGAGCGAGATCAACCGACCGATCGCGCTGAGCAGCATGACGCCCGCCAGCAGCCGTACCTCGCCGGCCCGGATGGGTGATGTGCGGGCGGCCCGCAACCAGGCCAGGCCGTAGCCGGCGAAAATGGCGGAGTAGAACCGCTCGCGCGAATCGACCGTGGCGTTGGCATCGCTCGCGCCGGGCACCGAGGCTGTGCCGAGAGCCAGATGGTAGAAGCCGATCGCGATGCAGGACAGTCCGGTGAACCCGGCCAGGTTCCTCAACTGGCGGCCGGTCATATTGACCCCCTTCACCGAGTGAATTGTCTACCGCCACCGTAAAGGGGGCGCGCTTCTCGAGCTCAAGACGATGCCGGCCGGCGTGCGAACTGTGGAGCGTGCTCGGGGCGTAGGCCGACGCCGACGGCGTAGGCGGGGATGACCGCCAGCGACGGTATCCAGCTGAATAGCCTTGCCGCGGTGTTGGTGACGATGGGTGGCGGTGGCTTGAACTCGCCACGCAGGACGACGGGGATGAGGAATCGCGCCGCGACCTGTTGGACGGCCTGGGTAATGGCCGCGGGGAGGTTTCGGCGTCGCTGGACGGCGGCCAGGTCACGTGTGGTGAGCCGGTGGGCCAGCAGCGGGTCGGCCAGCAGCCGTGCGGTGGACACCGCGTCGGCGATCGCGAGGTTGATCCCGACTCCGCCGGCCGGGGACATGGCATGGGCGGCGTCCCCGATACACAAGAGTCCGTCCTTGTACCAACGACGGAGCCGGTTCACCCGAACGTCGAGAACCTTGACGTCGTCCCACGATCTGAGGTTCTCCACTGATGCTTCGGGGACAAGTTCGGCAACCTGAGCACGGAAGGTGTCGAGTCCGCGGGCGTGTAATTGTTGCTCGCCCCCTTTTGGCAGGAAGCATCCGGCCTGGAAGTACCCTTCTCGCGGTATCAGGATGAGAGTCAGGCTGGCCGAAGTACGTGGTGTGAGTTGATATTTCACTTCGGCCTTGCTGTCGAGTCGAAACCACCCGACGTCGAACGGCACCGGGTACTCACGCGCTGTCAGCCCGGCTTCGCGGCGCACGGTCGAGGCACGGCCGTCGCAGCCCACCGTGAGCTCGGCACGCAGTTCCCCGGGGCCGTCGGGCCCTTGGTAGCGGACGCCGGTGATGGTGTCGCCATCGCGCAGCAACCCGGTGACTTCGGTGTGCATCCGCAACGTGAAGGTTGGCTCGTTCTTGCCGGCCTCGGCGAGCAGGTCGAGGAGATCCCACTGCGGCACCAACGCGATGTAGCGATGGGGCAGGTGCAGGCGGCGGAAGTCGACGAAGGTGACCTGTCGCCCGTTGATGTCGAACTCGGCCTTTTCGAACTTGCTGTGCGGCAGCGCGTCGAAGCGGGGAAACAAACCCAGATCGTCGAGTAGGCGCAGGGTGACCGGGTGCACCGTGTCGCCGCGAAAGTCGCGAAGGAAGTCGGTGTGCTTCTCGAACACGGTGACCTCGATACCGGCGCGGGCCAGCAGCAGCCCGAGGATCATTCCGGCGGGACCGCCTCCAGCGATCGCGCAGGTGGTGGATTCGTTCTGGGTCATAGCTACTCGCGCCTCCTTGGCAACCACACTGCTGCGGTATCAGCTCGTCCGCAACTACTCGCTGGGGGCCAGTCGGAACTGCACGTCTAAGGTGTGTGCAGGGATGGCTCGGCGAAGGGAACGTCGTTGACTGCGAAGCTCTGCCTGGCGCAGGAGCCTGAGGCCGATCGACTGCTGTCCAAGAGCCCGTTCGCGCTGCTGGTCGGCATGCTGCTGGACCAGCAGGTTCCGATGGAAACCGCCTTCGCCGGCCCGAAGAAGATCGCCGATCGGATGGGCGGTCTCGATGCAACTGAGATCGCCGACTACGACCCGGACAAGTTCGCCGACTTGTGCGCGGAACGGCCTGCGATACATCGCTTTCCAGGCTCGATGGCCAAGCGTATCCAGGCGTTGGCCCAGATCATCGTGGAGCGCTACGACGCCGACGCGACGGCGCTGTGGACCGCTGGTGACCCGGACGGCGCCGAGTTGCTGCGACGGCTCAAGGACCTGCCCGGCTTCGGCGAGCAGAAAGCGCGAATCTTTCTGGCGCTGCTCGGCAAGCAGT
>DASQRI010000316.1:0-4570 GCA_035642975.1 Mycobacterium sp. | reverse complement strand
GCGCGTAACGCGGTCGGGGGGATCAAGGCGCGATCTCCAGTCGGCGTTGTACCCGTTGTTCCTGATCAAATCCACTAATTCGTCCACTGACATGCCGCCGTCGAGTTTGGCGCAAGCTTTATGGGCCGTGGTGATGAGGCTCGACGCGTTGTCGATGGGCGGGATGTCTTGATCGAAGAGCAGCGACAAAAACTTGTCGTCCTGCGGGTCGGCCCCCGCTGTGCCGCCGGCCACAATTACGGCGCCGGTAGTCACCGCAATGACGCCAACCACCATGCAGGCGTGGCGGGCGATACCGGAAAACATGGCAGGGCTTCCATTCTGCTGAAACCTTCACCTGACGAGCTCAGAGTTCTAGTCTAGGCCGCGCGCCTGCAGATGGCAGGTGTCGCAAACCGCCGATCGGTGCACGCATCGATGCATTGTCGATTGGGCCGGGTCTCAATCGTCATTGAGGCGTCATCATCGACTCGGAAGGGACACCACCATGCAGTACTGCCTGCTCATGCATTATCAAGAGGGCCCCGAGATCGGCCTGACCGAGGAGGATATGGCGCCCGCGCGCGCCGCGTTCGCCCGCTACGCCGACGATCTCGACGCGGCGGGCCTGCTGATCGGCACCCATGTGCTGCAATCCGCGGTCGCCACAACGACGTTCACCGCGCGCAACGGCACTCCCACGATCCAGGACGGCCCGTTCGCCGACACCAAGGAACGCCTCGGCGGAGTGTTCGTGATCGACGTGCCGGACCTGGACGCCGCATTGGTGTGGGCGAAGCGCTGCCCGGCCGCCGATTGGGGATCCATCGAGATCCGTCCAGTGGCAGTCACTTACGCCAGCGGCAAAGGCTGGTACAGCCCTGAGTGACGTGCAGAACCGAGTCGCCGAGCTGGTTCGCGCCAGCTACGGCCGACTCCTGGCGGTGCTCGCCGCGTCGAGCGGCGACATCGCCGCCGCCGAAGACGCCATCGCCGATGCGCTGGAGCGTGCCCTGGTCCGTTGGCCGGCCGAGGGTGTACCCAACAACCCGGAAGGCTGGGTGCTCACCGTGGCACGTAACCGCCTGCGCGACCATTGGAAGTCGCATGCCTACCGGATGACCGATTCGCTCCCCGAAATATCCAGCAAGACAATCGAATTCGATACCGACTCGATTCCCGATCGACGACTGGAGCTGTTGCTGGTGTGTGCTCACCCGGCAATCGCTGCCAACTGCCGCACGCCGTTGATGCTGCAGACTGTGCTCGGCGTCGACGCGGCGGCGATCGCGCAAGCGTTCGCGACGCCGGCTGCGACGATGGCGCAGCGACTGGTGCGCGCCAAACGTCGGATCCGCGATGCCGGCATACCGTTCGTGTTGCCGGGCCGCGCCGACCTCGACGAGCGGCTGCCCGCCGTGCTCGAGGCGGTGTACGGGGCGTATGCGATCGACTGGCAGACGGCCGGCCCGGCCGTCGAATCGCTGTCCGCAGAGGCGCTTCACCTGGCCCTGGTGCTCGCCGAGTTGCTGCCAGATGAACCCGAGGCGCTGGGTCTGGCGGCGCTGGTCTGCTTGTCGGAGTCGCGGCGAGGCGCCCGGCGCAGCGCCGACGGAGCGTTCGTGCCGCTCGACGACCAAGACCCGAGGTTGTGGGATCGCGGGCTGATCGCCCGCGGCGAGGCGCTGTTGCACCGGGCCTACGGGTTCAACCGGCCGGGTCGCTATCAATACGAGGCGGCAATCCAGTCGGCGCACGGCAATCGGCCGGTGGACTGGCTTGCGTTGCGCACCTTGCACCGCGCGCTGCTTCGGACCGCGCCGTCATTGGGGGCAGCGGTTGCGATGGCCGCGGTCGATGGGGAGGTCGACGGACCGCAGACCGGTTTGGCGACGTTGGACGCAATCGCCGACCCCGCGCTGCCGCGGTTCCAGCCGGCCTGGACGACGCGCGCGCACCTACTGGCCCGGGCCGGCGACCCGGCCGCCGCGGCGCAAGCCTACCGGCGGGCTATTGAGCTGAGTACCGAGACCGCGGTGGCCGAATACCTGCGTGGTCAGCTGGCTGGGCTACGACGATGAGGGTTCGCCGAGCGTGCAGTCGAAGCGAGACCCAGGCCGCTAATTCGCTAGACGACGCACGCTCGGCGAAGTGTGGGGGGCGGTCAGACGCCTGCCTTGGCGTCGTCCGATGCGATCTCGCCGGCCAGCGGCGCAACGGCACGAAGTATCTCGGTGATCGTTTCCGGGTCCAGCCCGGCCGCGCAGAACGAGTCCGCCAAGTGGGCAGCGACCATGGCGAAGTGATGCATCGTGATCCCACGGCCTTCATGCGCCTGCCTGATCGACAAGCCGGTGTAGGGCTCTTGTCCGCCGAGGATCGCGCTGAGGTATTCGACTTGCTTGGCTTTCACCCGCTTCATATCCGATCCGGCGTAGAAGTGGGCCAGCAGATCGTCGTCGAGCACGCGGCAATAGAAGTCTTCGACGATGACTTCGAGGGCGTCGTGACCGCCGACCTTGTCGTACAGCGTGGTGGTCCCTGGCCTGCGAAATCGTGTGAGCATGCCCATGCGGATAGCGCACCACCTCACCATTGCCCGGCAGTTAGAGCGCCATGACCGGGCGATTACCCGGCGTAACAACCGGATTGCCGCAGAATCACCAGAACGGCGCGGCGGTGTAGCAGACTCGGTGGTGAATCCAGGGTAAACGTCACCAGGAGCGAGAAACCTATGAATCTGGGTGATCTGACCGGCCTCGTCGAGAAGCCGATCGCCGCCGTGTCCCACCTCGTCAACACCCCGAACTCGGCGGGCCGTTACCGGCCGTTCTACCTGCGTAATCTGCTCGACGCGGTGCAGGGCCGCACCCTGAACGAAGCCGCCGAAGGCACGATCACCCTCATCACGGGCGGATCGTCGGGCATCGGCGAAGCGGCCGCGAAGAAGATCGCGGCGGCCGGCGGCGAGGTGGTCCTGGTCGCGCGGACCCAAGAGAACCTGGAAAAGGTTGCCGACGAGATCCGCAGCAGCGGCGGCACCGCGCACGTCTACCCATGCGATCTGACCGACATGGATGCCATCGCCGCGATGGCCGACAAGGTGCTCGCCGATCTCGGCGGCGTCGACATTCTGGTCAACAACGCCGGGCGGTCGATCCGGCGCTCGCTGGCGCTGTCCTACGACCGCATTCACGACTACCAGCGCACCATGCAACTCAATTACCTCGGCGCAGTGCAGCTGATCCTGAAATTCATCCCGGGTATGCGGGAACGCGGTTTCGGGCAGATCATCAACGTCTCGTCGGTCGGTGTGCAAACCCGCGCCCCCCGGTTCGGCGCTTACATCGCCAGCAAGGCGGCCCTGGACAGCCTGTGCGACGCGCTGCAGGCCGAGGTCGTCAACGAGGACATCAAGTTCACCACTGTGCACATGGCGCTGGTCCGCACGCCGATGATCAGTCCCACCAAGATGTATGACAAATTCCCGGCGCTGACACCCGACCAAGCCGCCGGCGTGATCACCGATGCGATCGTGCATCGGCCCCGGCGGGCCAGCTCGCCCTTCGGGCAGTTCGCCGCAGTCGCCGACGCCGTCAACCCGGCGGTCATGGACCGATTGCGCAACCGGGCCTTCGGCATGTTTGAAGACTCGTCGGCGGCAAAGGGAGACGAATCCGACAGCAGCGCAAAAGAATTCGATAGCCGTAGCGAGACGTTCGTCCGGGCGACCCGCGGAATCCACTGGTGAGGGGATCATGAGTCTTCCGAAACCGAGCAACCAGGCGGCCATCGTCATCACCGGCGCATCGTCGGGCATCGGCACTGAGCTGGCCCGCGGCCTGGCCCGGCGCGGCTACCCGCTGGTGCTGGTCGCCCGTCGTCGGGAACGCCTGGACGAACTCGCCGACGAACTGCGGACCCAGTACTCGGTCGGCGTCGACGTCCTGCCGCTCGACCTGAGCGACGCCGGGTCGCGAGAAAAACTGGCAGAGCGGCTTCGCACCGAACCGATTGCCGGCTTATGCAACAGCGCCGGCTTCGCCACCAGCGGGGTGTTCCACACGTTGCCAGTCGACCGGGAAAGCGAACAAATCACGCTCAACGCGCTGGCGCTGATGGAGCTGACCCATGCCGCGCTGCCGGGCATGGTCGAACGCGGAGCCGGAGCGGTGCTCAATATCGCCTCCATCGCGGCGTTCCAGCCGTTGCCGGGCATGGCGGTCTACTCGGCCACCAAGGCCTTCGTCCAGACCTTCTCCGAAGCCGTCCACGAGGGCCTGCATGGAACGGGGGTGTCGTGCACGGTCCTGTGCCCGGGTCCAGTGCCGACCGAGTGGGCACAGATCGCCGACGCCGAACACGTAAACGTCGGCTTCGCGCAAGTCTCGCCGCACGACGTCGCTGAAGCCGCGATCGCGGGGATGCTCGACGGTAAGCGCAGCGTGGTGCCCGGACTGGTGCCGAAAGTGGCCAGCATCGGCGGTCGGTTCACACCGCGCAGTGTGCTGCTGCCCGCCCTACGGATCGGCCGGCGGCTGCGCCGCTAGGTCCGATCGTCCGGTTGACCCGCTGCACGGGAAGACGCTAC
>DASQRI010000315.1:0-5654 GCA_035642975.1 Mycobacterium sp. | reverse complement strand
TGGCCTGCGGGTGGCGGATTTTGTGCTGGTGCCGCCCGGCTCTATTCCGATCACCACCAGCGGCAAAGTCCGCCGCTCGGCGTGCGCCGAACGTTACCGCCAGGACGAATTCACCCGACTGGACACCCCCGCATGACGTCTTTCGATGAGGCCGAACTGCGACACTGGCTGGTTGACTACCTGGTCACCAATATTGGCTGCAGCCCCAACGAGGTTGACTTCGAGGCGTCGCTGAAAGACCTGGGTGTCGCGTCGCGCGATGCCGTCGTGCTGTCGGGTGAGCTGACCGAATTGCTGGACCGGCCGGTCTCACCCGTCGAGTTCTGGCAACACCCGACCATCAATGCCCTGGCGCGGTTTCTCACCGGCTCGGAGCCCGACTCCGACGCCGAGATGGTATTGGATCACGATCCACATTCGCTGGACGAGCCGATCGCGGTGGTTGGCCTGGGCTGTCGTTTTCCTGGGGATATCGTTGGGCCGGAGGCGTTTTGGCAATTCTTGTGCGAGGGCCGCTCGGCTGTGGGGGAGGTGCCGGCGGATCGGTGGGCGGGGTTCGACGACGGCTCACCCGAGGTGGCCGCGGCGCTGTCGGGCACTACGCGCTGGGGTTCGTTCTTAACCGACATCAAGGCGTTCGACGCGGAATTCTTCGAGATCTCACCGAGGGAAGCCGTCAAGATGGACCCGCAGCAGCGCCTGTTGCTGGAAGTGGCGTATGAGGCTTTGGAGCACGCCGGGATTCCCGCTGATTCGCTACGACAAACGCAGACAGGGGTTTTCGCCGGGGCGTGTCTGGGCGAGTACGGGTATCTGGCGACGACTGATCTAAGCCAGGTGGATGCGTGGTCGGGCACGGGGGGTGCGCTGAGCATTATCGCCAATCGGGTCTCGTATTTCTTCGACCTGCGGGGCCCGTCGGTAACGGTCGACACGGCGTGTTCGTCGTCGCTGGTGGCGGTGCATCTGGCCTGCCAGAGTTTGCGGACGGGCGATTCGAATCTGGCGATCGCGGCGGGGGTGAACTTGCTGTTGTCGCCGGCGGTTACCCGCAGCTTCGATCAGGCTCAGGCGATGTCGCCGACGGGTCAGTGTCACGCATTCGACGCGAGCGCCGACGGTTTCGTCCGCGGTGAGGGTTGCGGGGTCGCGGTGCTTAAGCGGCTCACTGACGCGTTGCGCGATGGTGATCGGGTGTTGGCAGTGGTCCAGGGTTCGGCGGTCAATCAGGACGGCCGGTCCAACGGGCTGATGGCCCCCAATCCGGCGGCGCAGATGGCGGTGCTGCGGGCCGCCTACGCCAACGCCGGCGTCGAGCCAAACCACGTCGATTATGTTGAGGCCCACGGCACCGGCACGCTGCTTGGCGATCCCATCGAAGCGCGGGCGTTGGGACGGGTGCTGGGCCGCGCACGGCCGCAGAGCGCTCCGCTGCTGATCGGGGCGGTCAAATCGAATCTGGGTCATTTGGAGGCCGCGGCCGGGATCGCGGGCTTTATTAAGGCGGTGCTGTCGGTGCAGCGCGGGCACATCCCGGCCAATCTGCATTTCGAAAAGCCCAATCCGCACATCCCATTTGAGAATCTGCGATTGAAAGTAGTTGCCGACCCTACCGATTGGCCCTCGACGGGCCAGCCGCGGCGGGCCGGGGTGTCGGCGTTCGGTTTCGGTGGCACCAATGCGCATGTGGTGCTGGAACAGGGCCCGGAACGAGCGCTTGGCACGGCAACCGTGCCACGATCCGCGGGGGCGGTGACGACGCTTGTGGTCTCGGGCAAGACGGAGGAGCGCGTGGCATCGGCGGCGGGGATGCTGGCGCAGTGGATGGACGGCGCTGGGGTAGATGTGGCGCTCGCCGATGTGGCGCATACCTTGAACCATCACCGTAGCCGGCACGCGAAGTTCGCCACGGTAGCCGCATACGACCGCGCGCAGGCGGTGGCCGGGTTGCGCGCACTCTCTGCGGGCCGGTCGGCCGACGGGGTGGTGGCACCGCATCAGGGCGTGTGCCGGCCGGGGACGGTGTTTGTCTATTCCGGACAGGGTTCGCAATGGCCCGGGATGGGTCGGCAGTTGTTGGCCGAAGAGCCGGTGTTCGCGGCGGCGGTGGCCGAGTTGGAGTCGAGGTTTGTTGAGCAGACCGGGTTTTCGCTGTGGCAGGTGCTGGCCGCTGGCGAGCCGGTGGCCGGTATTGATCGTATCCAGCCGGTGCTGGTAGGGATGCAGTTGGCGCTGACAAAACTCTGGCGCTCCTACGGCGTGGAACCTGATGCGGTAATCGGTCATTCGATGGGTGAGGTGACCGCGGCGGTGGTGGCCGGAGCACTGACTCCTGGCGACGGGCTGCGGGTAATCGCCACGCGCTCGCGGTTGATGTCGCGGCTGTCCGGGCAGGGCGCGATGGCGCTACTCGAGCTGGACCCGGAAAGCGCCAAGGCGCTGATCGCTGATTACCGTGGGGTCACGTTGGCGGTCTATGCCTCGCCGCGTCAGTCGGTGATCGCTGGACCACCCGAGCAGGTGGACGCGGTAATGGCGGCGGTCGCGGCGCAAGACCGGTTGGCGCGGCGCATCGAGGTGGATGTGGCGTCGCATAATCCGATCATTGATCCGGTGCTGCCGGAGTTGCGGTCCGCGCTTGCCGACTTGACGCCGCGGCGGCCGACCATCCCGGTCATCACCACCACCCACGACAACGCCGCAAGCGGCGCAATCGTTTTCGATGCTGAGTACTGGGCGGCCAATCTACGCAACCCGGTGCGATTCAGTCACGCCATTGCCGCAGCCGGCGCCGACCACGGGGCTTTCGTCGAAGTCAGCCCGCATCCGGTACTGACCTATGCCATCAGCGACACGTTAGCTCAGGTTCACCACCACAGCGTTTCAACGCTGCAGCGCGATGCCCACGACACACTCACCTTTCACACTAACCTCAATGCCATCCGCACCGTCCAGCCGCCGGAGACCGATCATCCGGCCGGGCCACATCCGGTAGTACCGACCACGCCCTGGCACCACACCCGCCACTGGATAACGATTAAGGAGCGCGTGGACGCGGCCGGGTCTGCGCCGAAGTACGGTACATTGCTCGGTGCGCACATCGCCGTGGCAACGACACCTCCGGCGCGCCTTTGGCAGGCAAGACTCGTGCCGGAGGCTAAGCCATATCCCGGTTGCCATCGAATTCACGGTGTGGAAGTGGTTCCGGTATCGGTTCTGTTACAGACCATTTCGGTTGCGGCAGCCGAATCTGGGGTAGCTGCAGTGTCCGCCGTCCGATTCGAGCACCCGATCGTTGTCGACCAGCCGCGGGTGATCCAGGTGGTGGCCGACGGCGAATCCGTCACGGTGTCATCGCGTCCGGCGGCCGACGCGCCCCCATACCGCTGGGTCAAGCACGTAAGCGCCCGGTTGTCACTGTTGCCGTTTAGCCCCGGCGCCTCAGACGCCGATGTTTGCGTGACATACGACGGG
Source organism: Mycobacterium sp. (assembly GCA_035642975.1). Taxonomy (GTDB): domain Bacteria; phylum Actinomycetota; class Actinomycetes; order Mycobacteriales; family Mycobacteriaceae; genus Mycobacterium. Next base: position 2,180 of record DASQRI010000315.1, on the reverse strand, counting down.
CAGGACGAAATCACCAGCCGTGAATCGCTTTCGGTCGACGAGCTTCTCGAGGCATGGGGCGTCGAGGGTCAGCCGTTCGCCTGGTCGATCGAAGCGCTACGGCCCACGCCGGGCGGCCTTGTCGCCGACGTCGGCTTGACCGAGGCGTCGACGGTGGCACTGCTCGACGCCGCCGTCCACGTCGCCCGCTTGGTGGACGGCTCTAATCCGCGGCTCATGGTTCCGGCCGCAGTCGAGAGTGTTCGGCTGTCAACCGCTCTCACCGATCCGCAGGGTTCCGTTGAGATACGCCGGCAGCCTGGCAACGCCGACGAAATTGTCGTCGACATCGCCGTCAAAGCACCCGACGGCACCACGTGCGTGGACATCCGCTCGCTGCGGTATGCCGATCTGGAGTCCAGCCCCGAGCAAGCGCCGGCCCGCGCCGCCGATCCGCGATCTTTCGCGCATGCCATCGAGTGGCGACCCTGGCCCGAGGACGGTGACGAGCTGGCGCCGGCGAAGGACCCATGCACGCTGGCCATTGTCGGCGGTGCGGGCGGTGCCGGCGACGATCTCCAGGGCCGGCTCGCAGCCGCCGGGTACACACCGGCCGGGATCGCCGAGGCGCGGTATGTGCTCTACCTCGCCGAGCCGCAGGCCGGGGAGGCTGACATCGACGGTGCTGTGCGGCTATCGACCGAAGTGGGTGACCTTGTTCGGCTGCTGGCCGACCGAAATGATCAGCACCCGGCCACGCTGTGGATCATCACCCGAAGCGTCCGCGAGGCCGATTCCGAGGAGGCGTTGCCGCAGAGCTGCTTATGGGGCCTTGCCCGCGTCATCGCAGCCGAGCAGCCAGACCTGTGGGGTGGACTCGTCGACATCCCGGGCGGAGACGACTTCGGTGCTTGCGTGGCGGCACTCTCCACGGTGTTACCAACGGCAGCCAAGTCAATCCTGGTGCTGCGCAACGGCGAATTCCTCACGCCTGCCTTGGTGCCGGTCTCGGGGCAACCGGTGCGCGAGCCGTTGCGGTGTCGTCCCGATGCGGCATATCTCATCACCGGCGGCTTGGGCGCACTCGGTCTGCTGATGGCCGACTGGCTCGCGGACCGCGGTGCGCGTCGGTTGGTCCTCGTGGGTCGTACCGCGTTGCCGCCCAGGCATGACTGGGACAGCGACAATGACACGGATGTGCGCCAGAAGATCGCCGCGATCAGGGCGCTGGAGATGCGTGGCGTCTCCGTCGATGTGGTGGCCCTCGACGTCGGTTCACCGGAAGCCGTGCAGGTGCTGCTGGCGACGCGCGACCGCGACGGGGCACCACCGATACGCGGTGTCATCCACGCTGCCGGCGTCGCCGAAAGCAAACTTCTCACCGAGACGGCGGACACAACGTTTCGGCGGGTGATGTGGCCGAAGATCGCCGGGGGACAGGCGTTGCAGGCGGCTTTTCCGCCGGGCGGCCTTGACTTCTTCTTCCTGACCGCCTCGGCCGGAACGGTTTTCGGTGTCCCCGGGCAGGGCGCCTACGCGGCAGCCAACGCGTATCTCGACTGCCTGGCGCGGGCGCGCCACCGGCATGGCTGCCACACCGTCAGTCTGGATTGGGTGACCTGGCAGGGAGTCGGGTTCGGCTCCGACGCGGCGATCGTGGCGCACGAGCTCGAACGGCAGGGTTCACGGCCGATCGCTCCGGACGAAGCCTTCGCCGCGTGGGAGTATGTGGATCGCTACGACATCGCCCAAGCGCTGATGGCTCCCATGCTGCCGTCCGACCAGACGGCGTCCCCCACACAGCGCACGTCGACACCGGTTCGGGCATGGTCTCAGATGACCGCCGACGATCTGCTGCGTGAACTTGAGATCGGGCTGCGCACAATTCTCGCCCGCGAACTTCGGATCCCGGAGGAAGAGCTCGCAGTGGACCGGCCGTTCGCGGAGCTGGGCCTCGATTCGGTGATGGCGATGTCGATTCGACGACAGGCCGAGCAGCTGGCCGGTATCGAGTTGTCGGTGACGATGCTCTGGAATCATCCGACGATCGAGTCGCTAACGAACTACCTCGTCGAAAGGCTTTCACCACAGCAAGACTCGGATGGGGACATCGATGTGCTGTCCGACTCGGGGAGCGGCGTGTTAGACACGTTGTTCGACAGTGTGGAATCGGCGCCATGACTCCGACTTTGTCTGATACT
>DASQRI010000314.1:0-13010 GCA_035642975.1 Mycobacterium sp. | reverse complement strand
GACGTCGCCTAAATTCTCAGCGATTGGCGGCTTCCAGGAAGCGTCCCGCTTGCAGCTCGGTGCCGAATCCGGGCGCGAATTCGCCTCCGGTGTAGACGATCTGGCCGCCGACGATGGTGGCGCTGACGAGAGCGTCGTTGCGGTTCACCATGCGCTTGACGCTCGGCGCGCCCGGGTAGGGCGCTTCGGCGTAGGCAGCGCTCGACCCGTCGAATCCACCAGGATTGATGATGGCGATGTCCGCGCGTTTGCCATTGCGAAGGTAGCCGGCGTCGAGGCCGTACCAGTCGGCGAGTTCACCGGTCAGGCGGCGGACCGCGGTCTCCACGGGCAGCGATCGACGGTGGTGAACTCGTTCGAGCATGCGGAGTCCGCTGTTATAGAACGCCATGTTTCGCAGATGCGCCCCGGAGTCCGAGAAGCCGATCTGGACATTGGGCGACCGCTGCATCCGGTCCAGCACGTCCTCGCGGTCGTTGGCGACGACCGTGCGCCAGCGCAGCTGCGCGCCGTGCTCGACGGTCAGGTCGAGCAACGCGTCAGCGGGTTCGATCCCCCGCACGGCGGCCACGTCGGCGAACGATTGTCCGATGACGGCAGCGTCCGGGCAGGAGACGATTTCGGCGTCGGACAGGTCACGAGTCCACACTCGGGGGCCCAATCGCTTGGTCAGGTCTTTGCGGAATTGGCGGCGGTAGGATTCGTCGGCGAGCAGCCGTCCGCGACTCATCTCGTCGCGGAAGTTGAGCGCGGCCGATCCGGAACCGAATTCTTCGAACACGACGAGATCGACTCCGTCGGCATACATCTCGAACGGCACCGGCAGGTGCTGCCAGCGGAAGTTGCCGCCGGCCCGGTTGGTGAGATCCGCGGCCAGCACAGTCAGCCGTGCCGCCTTCCGGTCGGCCTTGACGTCGGCGGCCGCGATCAAGGTGGTCTTCAGCGGCCGACGGAATCCGCGGCCGATGCTTTGGCCGAGGTAGCGAGCGACCTCGGCTTGGCGCGCCAGGTTTGGGGTGCTCTGGTGCACACGCCCACACTTGCGCAGCACGTTGTTCAGGGCAGCGAACTCCGACCACTTGGCATAGGTGGACGGCAATTGCCGGGCCGGGTAGCGGGCGCCTTCGAGTTTGGAGAATGAACTGCGCAGCGTGGATAACCCCAGGAAGCCGGCGTCGAGTGAATCGGTGAGCATCTGCCGCATCTGATCGATTTCCGCGCGAGTGGGTCGATACGAGGCGTCGACCGACCGGTCCAGTCCCAACACCGCGGCTCGGATATCGGAATGGCCGATGAACGCGGCGACGTTCACGCCAAGCGGTAATGAATCCAACGCCTGCACGTATTCGGCGGGGCTACTCCAGGCCTTGGCCTCCTTGACCGCGTCGTGGACGATCTGCCACGGCAGCGCCTCGACTCGGGCAAACATGTCGGCGCAATCGTCGGCGTCGCTATAGACCGTCGACAGCGAGCAGTTACCGAGAACGATGGATGTGGTTCCGTGCCGGACCGATTCGCCGAGTCCTGGACTGAGCAGAACTTCGGCGTCGTAATGGGTGTGCACGTCAAGCAGACCGGGCATCACCCACTTTCCGGACGCGTCAACCGTGCGCACACCGTCGGGCAGTCCCGGTGCGACCGTGGCCACCTTCCTGTCGCGAATGCCGACGTCAGCGACGACCGGCGCTGCGCCGGACCCGTCGAACACCATGCCGCCGCGGATGACCAGCTCAAAGTCCGCCATCGCCATCACCCTTTCGATACTCGCTAGTATCCAATCGATACCATGGAGTATGCTTTTGCGCATGTCGCCTGTCAAGCCGCCGCGTACCCGGCCCACCCGCAGCGAGGTTCGAGACCGAATCCTGGATGCGGCCTCGAAGGTATTCGCCGCCGAAGGGTTCGCCGGCGCCACCATCGACGCGATCGGTCAGGCCGCGGGATTCACGAAAGGCGCGGTCTACTCGAACTTCGAATCCAAGGACGAACTGTTTCTGGCCCTGCTAGACCGCGAATTCGAGCTTCGCGGCGAGCAGATCGTCACCGCGCTGGAACGCGGCGGAGACACCGCGGCGGCCGCACACGAATTGAGCCGCTCAGTGCTTGACTCGGTTCAGCGCCACGCCGACTACTACGTCCTGTTCGTCGAGTACTGGCTTCGTGCCGTGCGCGATCCGCAGCTTCGTGAGCGCCTGATCGACCGACGTCGCACCGCTGCCGCCGAGCAAGCACGCCACATCGTCGAATCGACCGCCACCGTGCAATCCGGTCGGCGATTGACAGAGCTCGCCGAGCTCGTCGTCACCATCAATTTGGGGGTCGCGATGGAAGAAGTCCTGCGACCCGGAACCATCGACCCTGACCTGCTCGCGCGACTGATCACCGCACTGCTGGAATCAATTGCCGTCCAAGGCGATTAGAGGGAAACCGAACGCATGGACACACAGGACGCTTCGGATACCACAGCCCCGACGTTGATCACCGCCGAAGGATTAGGGGTGAACGGCGAGCACGGGCCCCTGTTCTCCGGGATCGATCTCGCGCTCCCGGCGGGCTTTCACGCCATCCAGATGCCCGGTGGACCAGGACAGACCAAGCTGCTGTTGACGCTCGCGGGACGCTTCAAACCCAGCCATGGCACCGTGACCGTCCTCGGCGATACGGCGCCGCGCGCCATCCGCCGGCACTGCGCGATCGCGGCCTTCGCCGACATCGACGAGTTGGATGAATCGGTGACCGTGGAGACGGTGCTCGCCGAGCAGCGCCGGTGGCTGGCGCCGTGGTATTCGGCGGTGCCGCTTCAAACCGGCCAGGCCGAGTTGACCGAGGTTTTCGGCGAGGCTCCCCCGCCGTCACCTGATACCTATATCGTCGAATTGTCCGATCTGGACCTGTTTTTGCTTCGAATCACGTTGGCGCTGCTGTCGAAACGGCCCATTCTGGTCGTCGGCGACCTCGAGCAGGTACGGGACAACTCTCGACGAGCGATCGCGGTGGAGCGGCTTGGCGCGATCGCGGCGCAGCGCACCGTTGTCGTCGGGGTGACCAATCCGCTCGGGACGGACGCCCCAGACCATGAACTACACGATCACCGCATCCTGACCGGAAGGGACTGACGATGCTTGCTGGACTCACACTCGGCTCGGAAATCAAGCGTTTCGGCCGCAGCCGCATGACGCGTGCCGCGATCGTCGTGCTGATGCTGCTGCCGCTGGTCTACGGGGCGCTGTACCTGTGGGCATACTGGGATCCCTTCGGCCACACGAACAAGATGCCGGTGGCACTGGTGAACTCCGACCGCGGCGCCGTCGTCTCCGGGCAGCCGTTCAACGCCGGCGCCGAGATCGTCAAAAGCCTGACCGCCGACGGCAGCCTGGACTGGCACGTCGTGAGCCCCGACGACGCACGCAGCGGCGTCGAACACGGCAAGTACTACTTCATGCTCGAGTTGCCGCCCGGTTTCAGCGCAGCGATCGCATCGCCGGTGACCGGGCAACCGAAAAAGGCCAACCTAATCGCCGTGTACAACGACGCCAACAACTACATCTCGACAAGCATCGGCCGCACCGCGATCAGCCAGGTGCTCAACGCCGTGTCCAGCCGCATCTCCGGGCAGGCGGTCAATCAGATGCTGTCCGTGGTGGTTTCGTCGGGCTCCGGGGTTAAGCAGGCCGCCGACGGCGCCGCCCAACTCGACAACGGCGCGGGTCAGCTGGTGGCCGGTTTGGACACCGCGCGGACCGGATCGGAAACGCTTGCCACCGGCGCCAAACAGCTTTCCGACGGAATCAACCAAGCCACTGATCCGCTGCTCGCCGTCACCAAAGCGGTGTCGCAAATCGGCGCCAACACCCAACAACTTCAGCAGGGCGCGACCGCACTGCAGCAGGCCAACGATCAGATCGGTGCCATCGCCACAGCGCAGGATGCCGCGGCCACCTCACTGTCCGCGGTGATCGATCAGCTTTCCGGTAGCCAGGATCCAGTGGCAGCCAACGCTGCAAATACCCTGCGCGGCATACAGGATCAGCTCCGAGGACACCAGTTCACGCCCGAGATCCGCCAGCGCCTCACCGACGCGCAAAACGCGGCAATCGCTATGACAACGGGATTGCGCAACCCCGGCAGCCCGCTGGGGGCGGCGCTCGACCAAGTCGGCAGCAAGGGGCAAGAGCTGACCAACAAGCTCACCCAGCTGCGCGACGGGGCTCAGCAGGTGGCCTCGGGTAACGCTCAGTTGGCAAGCGGTATAGCCAAACTCGACGACGGCGCCCGGCAACTCAAGGCGGGATCAGCCGAGCTGGCGAGCAAACTCGCCGATGGGGCCAAGCAGGTGCCCAACTGGACGACCGAGCAGAAGAATGCCGTCGCCGACACCATCGGCGGTCCAGTGCAACTCGAGACCTCACACGAGAACGCCGCACCCAACTTCGGCACCGGCATGGCCCCGTTCTTCCTCACGCTGGCTTTGTTCTTCGGCGCGCTGGTGCTCTGGATGGTGCTGCGGCCCTTACAGAGCCGCGCGGTCGCGGCGGAAGTGCTCCCGATCCGCGTGGTGCTGGCCAGCTACCTGCCCGCGGCGGTGATCGCGATCTTCCAGGCGGCCATCCTGTACTGCGTGGTGCGATTCGCTCTCGGCATGCACGTCGTGCACCCGGTAGCGATGCTGGCCTTCATGATCCTGATCTCGTGCGCCTTCGTGGCCGCGACGCAGGCGATCAATGCAGTGGTCGGCCCGGCGGTGGGCCGGGTGCTGATCATGGCCTTGCTCATGCTTCAGCTCGTCAGCGCCGGCGGCATGTACCCGGTGGAGACGACGTCCAAGCCGTTCCAGTTCCTGCACCGCTTCGACCCGATGACCTACGGCGTCAATGGGCTGCGTCAGCTCATCCTCGGCGGCATTGACTCCCGGCTATGGCAGGCGCTCATCGTGCTGTTCGTCATATCGGCTGTTGCACTGGCGATCTCGTCGCTATCCGCTCGCCGAGATCAGCTATGGAACCTCAACAGGCTGCTACCGGCGATCAAGATGTAACCGCCGCCGACCGTCCCACCTACGATTGTCGTGGCGGGATCGGTAGCCGCGCGCTATCGTCGAGGTCGACCTCAAGCGCGTTGAGCATCAGCGCCAGGCCGGCGTAACGGCCGATGACCATCAGCAGTTCGACGGTCGCTTCCGATCCTAGCGCGGTGTGCACGCGATCGAACACCTCGGCCGAAACGCCGCGCGTGGTCAAAAGCTCAGTTGTCAGCTGTAGCACCGCAAGTTCTCCACCGACGAAATGGCCTTCTCGCCAACTTGATTCGGAGAGAACGGCATCGATCTCGTCGACGCCGACACCAGCGGTACGTGCCACATCCCTGTGCTGGCCTAGCTCGTAGGGAGAGTCCATCAGGTAGGCGGTACGCAGCACGGCGAGTTCGCGCAGCCGGACCGGCAGCACCGGGCTGGTGAGAGCGGCTTGTCCGGCGAGCATCCAGCCGGTAAAGACCTTTTCGGCGTTGGCAAGAGCGCGGTAGACGTTCAGGCTGCCACGCGCACGGATGAGTTTGCGGGCCTGGTCGGTCATCTGCTCCGGCTGGCGGAAGGCGATTCGGGTCATCGGGATTCTCCTGTCAGGGCTGGAATCTGGCGTCGGTGTCCAGATCGAGGTCGACCGCGTTGAGCACCAATGCCAGCCCGTAGTAACAGCTCACGAGCATCAGCAGTTCAGTGAGTGCCTCGTCACCGAAGACACTCTGGGCCGTGGCGAAGGAGTCGTCGCGCAGTCGGTGGGTGCGGCACAACTCGGTGACGACGTCGAGCGCGGTGCGTTCGGCACGACCGAAGCCGGCGGTGTCGAGGTCTCCACTATCGGTGATGGCGTCGATCTGTTGCTCGGTGAGACCGGCGCCCCTGGCGATTCCCACGTGCTGGCCGAGCTCATAACGTGAGCCCTGCAGATGGGCGACCCGCAGGATGACCACTTCGCGCATCCGTAGGTCGAAAGTAGGGCTGTCGAACAACTCGTCGACCATCTGCGTCCATCCACCAAACACCCTGGGGGCGTTGGCAAGCAGTCGGAACACATTGAGATTGCCGCGTCGTGTCATGAATTCGCGGATCGGGTCGGGCTGCTGCTCGGCGGTGCTGAGTGCTATCCGTGACACCGGCGTTGTCCGTTCTGCTACTCGGGATGGGTGGCGAGGGCGAGGGTCCAGTCCAGGGTCACGAACGGCTCGTCGACACTTGTCCCGTCCGGGGCGACCCCGGGCTCGTGGCGCACGAAATCCGCCATCAGCGAGGTTTGGTCAGCGAACACCGCGTCGCGGCCGATGTACGGGTCGTCTTTCAGGAACACCTGCGTGATCAGCGGTTGATAACCCTCGGCGTGAACCCAAAAGTGCACGTGCTGGGGACGCATCGGGGATCGGTTTGCGGCGCGCAGGATCTCCCCGCACGGCCCGTCGGTCGGCACCGGGTAGTAGCGAGGCGAGATGGACCGGTACCAGAATCGTCCGTCATCGTCTGTGGTCAGCAGCGCCCGCATGGCAAGCTGATCGTGCAGCTTTTCGGTTTGTTGGACGTCATAGAATCCCTCGCCATCGCTGTGCCAGGTGTCCACTTTCGCACCGGCGATCGGCGCGCCCCGTTCGTTGACGACCCGACCGGTGACGAACATCGGTGTGCCGGTGACGCCGTCAGAGATGTCGTCTCCGTTGTCAGCCTCGGGACGGCCCTCGACGTAGAACGGGCCGAGCAGCGCCGAGTCGGTCACCGATCCGCCGCTGTGCTCGTTGATCTTGTCCAGCAGCATGCTCAGACCCAGGATGTCGGAGAGCAGGACAAACTCCTGGCGGGTAGGCGTCGAGATTTTGCCGGTCCGTTCGAGGAAATCCATTGCGGTGAACCATTCGTCGCCGGTCAGGCGCACCTCTCGGGCAAGGTCGTGCAGGTGCTGGACCAGGCAGACGAACACTTGCCGGAATCGCTGATCGGTGGAGTTGTCGAAGGTTTCCTGCACAGCCGCGGTGAGTGTCTGTTCGGTCAGGTTGGACGACATTTCCTTGCCTCTCTGTGGTATTGAATCGTTGAAGTGATATCAGGGCCGGATCACGACGCGGCCGGCGGTGTGATCGGCGACGGCCTGGTAGGCCAGGGCCGCATCGTCGAGCGAATATGTGCTGGCGATGGGAAGCGGCCGAAACTCCCCGGACTCGAAGTAGGGTGCCATCTGTTGAAGGCGCCGAGCCGAGTCGACGACGGTCAGCTTGGTGCTGTCCGTGCCCAGGATGCGAGTTTCGTTGTGGTACAGCTCCAGCAGGTTGACTTCGACCGTCGGCGAGCCGACGGCGCTGATCACCACGAGCCTGCCCCGGTGTGCAAGAGCGGCCAGCGCCGACGATGTGGTCACTCCGCCCACGGCGTCATACACCACATCAACGCCAGTTCCGCCGGTCAGCCGCTTGATCGCCGCGCCGACGTCCGAGTCCGGGTCGAAGGTGATGAAGTCGTCGATGACGGCCGCGGCGGGAGTTTCCGGCCCGGGCGAGCGACGGTCCACCCCAATCACTTTGGCGCCGACGGCGTGGGCAATTTGCGCCACGGCTCCCCCGACGCCGCCGGAGACGCCGAAGACAGCGATGGTTTCACCCGCCGCCAGCTGTGCGGTCTCCACCGCCCCGTACCACGCCACGACGAAGTTGACGCCGACGGTGGAGGCTTCGTCGAAGCTGAGCCGTTCGGGTTTGCGGACCAGCCCCTCCACCGGAACCGCCATCAACTCCGCGTGTGAGCCGTCGCGGGTGAACCCGGTGTCTCCGCCGGTGCCCCAGACCGGGGTCCCTTGCCATTCCGGCGGCCCACTGATGACCACGCCGGCGAAGTCGCGGCCAGGCGTGCGTGGCAGCACGGTCCAATCCATCCCGCCAGCAACGTTTTTCACGTCTGAGGGGTTGACCGACGCGGCTTCGACTCGGATCACTGCATCCTGGCCTGTATGCACCGGATCCGGCACGTCCGCGATATGCAGGAAGGCAGGGTCACCGAACTGGTCAAAGCGTAGGGCTCGCATGATCGTGTCCTCCCGTGAGCTGATGATCACTGCCTGACGCCTATAAGACAACACCCGACCGGGCGATCGCGTCCAACGAAAAGAAGAGAACATTACCATCGCGAAACGCGATAGCGCCTCCAACGTGGAACTTCGGCAGCACCCTGACGGGAGGCGAGCAGGGCACCAGCAGAGGCGGTTACACGGTCGAGGGATCCGACTAGGTGCCGATCTCCGGCATCAGCTCGCCCATCTCGATGGCGTTGCTAGCCGGCGTCTCCTCGAGGGCCAGCAGCATTTGAACATCCGCCGAACCGGTCGCACCCTGAAGGATCGACTTGAGCCCAAACAGCAGCTTCTTCTTATAGTCGGCCGGACGGCCCGCCCGGACCTTAACCGTCAAGATCACCGCTGGCCCGGCCTCACGACCAATGAACGCGTCGCCGGGAAGAAAGCTGTTGAAGACGATCTTCGTGTAGGCCTCGTCCAAACCGGACATTCGGCTGTGGAACTCGGTGATCTCCGCGGCGAGCGCCGCCTTCGCTTCGGAGGAAAGCGATCCTTCCTGGGATGCGATCCTATACAGGGGCATCGTGTTTTCACCCTTTCTTTGACGTTTGGTACCGAATGCCTGATCGGAACAGTCCCAAAAGAGACTGAGCCGATTCGTTCAGCCGTGCCCCCATTCAGCTGGACTCGGCCGCGAGCACACGTTCCCGGATCTCGGCCGGGTAGAGGCTGTCGAACGTCGCCGGACGCGCTTCGCCGTCTTCGATCGCGGCGAACAACCCGTCGTGCACGACAATCGGCCCGCGCCCACCGTGACGCTCCTCCTCGGTGTAGCACTGATACCACGGCAGGATCGGCACGAGCCAGTGCTGCTGGCGGAGATTCGGATGTATCCGGGTACCCAGTGCCCACAGCACATCCGACGTGTTCGATGGGTCGATATCGTCATCGAGCACATAGCTCACCGGACACATGTGACCGACCCGGTTGGCGCTCATCAGCTCCCCGATCCGGTGCACGAATTCTGTTGTGCTGATGTCCGGCAACCTCTCGCGCCAGTTCCGCGCCACGGTGATGACCATCCAGTGACATGCCGTGTCCACCAGCAGCCAAGCCGTGGTGATGGGCAGGCCTGCGCTGCGCAACAAGGTAAGAAGTTCGGCCGATACCCCCAGCGCCGGAGCGATTTGCGAATCATCGGGCGGGCGGCCGGTGGCACTGATCGGCCAGATTGGATTGTCGCGGTGGGTGATCGCCTCGATCGTGTATACCGGCTCCGGGGAGGTCTCGGGAAGCGCATACCCATGGAATTCGGCGTAGGGACCTTCGGTGGCATCCCGGGTGATCGAAACATGGCCTTCGATAACGACTTCGGCGCCCGCCGGCACATCGAGATCGTTCGTCTCGCACTTTACGACTTCGACAGGTTTGCCGTAGAGCGTGCCCAGGAACGTTCCTTCATCCACCTCGGCCGGAATGGGCATCCCGCCGATCATCGGCACGCCGGGATCACCACCCTGAACCACAGCGAATGGCATTGGCTTGCCGATCTTTTCCCACTCCGCCCAGATCATCCCGATATGTTGCTGTGGCAGAAACAAGCCGGTCATGTGGCGGTTATCGATCATCATGATCCGCGAGATCGACCAGTTGGTCCACCGCCCGTCGGGGGTTCGGGCGACAATGACGCCCCAGGTGTTGGGGTAACGGCCGCCATCATCGGGGTGTACTAGTGGAATCGGGAACCTATCCAGGGTCGCGTCGGCGCCCAGCAGGATGTTCTGCTTGCACGGCGCCGAGTCCGCCGAGATCAGCTTCGGCGCGATCGGCGCCTTCTTATGGACCGCTACCAGGTGCTCGACCAAGTCCTGCGCTGTCACGTCGTGCGAAAGGCCAAGCGAAAGCGCAACGCGCGCCAAGGGGTAGCGGCGATCACTGGACAACGCACCCGGAGCCCCGAGTAAGCGAAAGCCCGGTTCTGCCCCCTCGATGTCGTCGAACAGCGGCGCCGGGCGCCCCTGCTCGGTTGACCGCCGCGTGATCGCGGCCGCCTCCAGCACAGCGCTGACCGGACGGTCGATATGCTCAACATCGCCAAGCGATTCCAGCACCCGCAGATATTCCCGGAGATCGGCGATTCTCGCCATTAGTCATTCACCACCTTCAGGCTCGAAGCCTTCGCGTCTTGCACACCGTTCCACCGCTTGGCGGCGGGCGACTCGATATCGAACTGGTCCAGAATCCGTGCCACGATGTGATCGACGATGTCACCGACGGACGCCGGACGGTTGTAGAAGGCCGGCATCGGCGGGACGATGCCGGCGCCCATACGAGCCAGAGCCAGCATGTTCTCCAAATGAATCTGACTCAGCGGAGTCTCCCGCGGCACCAGCACCAGTCGCCGGCGCTCCTTCAACGTCACGTCGGCCGCCCGGGCAATCAAACCGTCCGCATAGCCCGTCCTGATCGCGGCCAACGTCTTCATGCTGCAGGGAGCGATCACCATGCCGTCCACTCGGTAGGAACCGGAAGAGATCGGTGCTGCCTGGTCATCCCACGAATAGACCACGTCGGCCAAGGACTCGACGTCACCCGCGGAGGACTCGGTCTCCAAGTGGATGGTGGCCCGCGCCCACCGCGACAACACCAGGTGCGTCTCCACATCGGGACACTGTTGCAGCTGACGGAGCAGTTCGACGCCGAGCACCGCGCCCGTCGCTCCCGTCATCCCCACGATGAAACGTCTCATGCCAGAATCACTCCCACGACTCGGCGTAGCTTATGCTCTGTCCACATAGTTGGATCGTCGGGCAAACCGACGCGAGTGTCGATGTTCGCATTAACAGTGCAGCGGGTCGGGTGATGTCGCGCTGAACAACGGCAGCTGTCGAGTGCCGAAGGCGTTATTGGGTCAGAGCGTTGGAGATCCGCCAGAGGCGCTCGGCGTTGTCGTGGTCAAGCACGTAGGGGGCAACGCCACCGATGTGGCCGGCGCGCTCATGTACCACCGGCGCCTCGGCGCAATCCTCGTAGTAGCGGCCGGTGACGCCATCGACATCGGGACTGGCCGCCAGCAACACCGACGTCGCGGCGCCTTGCTCGATCGTCTTCACCGGGGGCAGCGCCAGGTCGGTTTGTTGCCCAAAGTCGGCGAGATCGTCGGGACGCATGTGGCGGGCCAGCGCTGTACTGGCGATGTTGCCGGGCATCAACGCGTTGACCGTCACGCCGTCATCGCCCCAACGTTGGGCGGCGCCGACGGCGAAAAGCACGTTGGCTGACTTGGACTGGCCGTAGGACGTCCACTGATCGTAAGGGCGGAACTGGTAATGCAGGTCGTCGAAGACCACGGGCGAGAAAAGATGCCCGATCGAGGCGACGGACACGACGCGGGCGCCGTTCGCCGCGGCCAGCCACCGGTGTAGGCCGTTGGCTAGTGCGAAATGACCGAGATGGTTAGTGGCGAACTGCATTTCATACCCGGCAGCTGTGCGGGTGAGCTGTGGTAGGGCCATCACCCCGGCGTTGTTGACCAGGATGTGCACCGGTCCGCTCCAGCCGCGTACGAAGCCGGCGACCGAGGCCGGATCGGCCAAATCCAGCTGGGCGACTTTCAACGCCCCCGCGTCGGCGTGCAGCTTTTCCGCGATCCCGTTCGCGACTTTCCTGCCGGCCTCAAGATTGCGTACGGCCAGTGTCACTTCAGCGCCCGTTGAAGCCAGCGCGCGGGCGGTCTCGACGCCGATCCCCGAACTGGCGCCCGTCACGACGATGCGTCGTCCGTGTAGATCCACGTCGGCGACGATCTCAGCAGCCGTGGTAGTCGGCCCGTATTTGTTTGTCGGCATGGCGAACTCCTTCGTCAAGGCGCCGAAATCTGCCGCCTGTTTCGATCAGACCACGATGCACGTGAACGCACCGGTTAGCCAGGCCACGTCGTTACTGGTAATCGAAGGGTCCCCCTTCGCCCGACATTGCGTCCTACCCTTGATCGATGGAAACATCCCGCGGGCTGGCGGCTTTCTTGCGAGCCCGCCGCGAATTACTCAAGCCCGCCGATGTCGGTCTGCCGGAAAGCGAGCGTAGACGCGTTGAGGGACTGCGTCGCGAAGAAGTCGCGATGCTTGCCGGCATCAGTACCGAGTACTACCTGAAACTCGAGCAAGGACGAGACCACCAGCCCTCCGACCAAGTTCTCGACGGCCTTGCGCGAGCCCTGCAACTCGACGAGGACGCCGCTAGTTACCTGCGTGAGTTAGCGCGCCCGGCTCCACATCGGCGTCGCCGCGCGGTCCCCGAAAGATTCGATCCAGCCGTGCAAACACTTATCGACAGTTGGCCGCTCACACCGACGTTCGTTGTCAACAAGAACATGACGATCTTGGCGTCCAACCATGTGGCCCGCGCGTTGTCTCGCTTTTTCACACCGCGCGAAAATATCCTGCGCGCAGCGTTTCTCGAGCCCGAAATACGCATGCTCTACCGTGACTGGGAAAAGTTCACGAGCAGGCTGGTCCCGTTTCTGCGAGCTGTGCTCGGCGCGGAGGCTCCCGATCACGAACTTGTCGAGCTCATCGGCGAACTCAGCATCGCTAGCAAGCGCTTCGCCACATTGTGGGCGCGTCACGACGTCAAACATCGAAGCACCGGTCCGACTCTCTTTTACCATCCGCAAGTCGGGCCGCTCGATCTGCACTACACCATCCTGCACCTACCGGATCAACGCCTGATGGTCGTTACCTATCATGCCGACCCTGGTTCACCATCCGAGGAAAGCCTGCGCCTGCTCGCCAGTCTGATGACTCGTTGACCTGCGCTACATGAGGCGGCGGCGCACTTCAAATGCCAAACACAGTTCGGCGACGTCCCGTGGGCGGGACAATGATCGCCCCGTGCGTTGCTCGATTCGCCGAAGCCGGGCGCGCACTGTATTGGGATGACATATAAGGGCTTCGGCGGTCGTGTTCA
>DASQRI010000313.1:0-4826 GCA_035642975.1 Mycobacterium sp. | reverse complement strand
AGATGGCCTCGGCGAGGAACTCGACGGGCAGACCGTTGTGCGCATGCACACGCTGCCGGTTGCCATTCGCGTCGAGTTCGTAGAACGAATCCGGCGCGATACCGGTGGCCACCAGGCTCAGGATCATCCGGGTGAACATGTCCGGCACATTGAGCTGACCCGCATAGGTGGTGTCGGCCAGGATCAAGTCGCAGCGGAACACCGCGACCGCAAGGCCACACAAGTCGTGCGCCTCGCGCAGCAGCACCTCGCCGGCCCACTTGCTGTTGCCGTAACCGTTGGCATAGCTGTCATTGATCTTGCGGGTCGGGCTGATGACCCGGATGTCGCCGTCCTCGGTAAACTTCGCCGGCTCGATCTGATCGCCCACACCGATCGTCGACACATACGTGTACGGCTTTTGCTTACTGGTCAACGCGATCCGGATCAGCTCGGCGGTGCCCAGCGCGTTGGGTCCGAACAGCTCGCTGTAGGGCAGCACGTGGTTGACCAGAGCGGCAGGGTCGACGATCAGGTCGACGGTCTCGGCTAGCCGCTGCCAGGTCTGCTGGTCCAGGCCGAGGTTGGCCTCGCCCTTGTCACCGGCGATCACCTCCAGGTGGTCGGCGGCCAGCTCCCGGTAGTGCGCCAGCAGTTTCAAGTCGCCGCTGTCAAAGGTCGTGTCCAGCCGGGCCCGGGCGTCCTCGTCGGACTTGGCCCGCACCAGGGCGATCACTTTGCCGTCGACTAGATCCATGCGTTCTAACCAGTCCAGGGCCAGGTATCGGCCCAGGAAGCCGGTCGCGCCGGTCAACAGGACGGTGCGCGCCTGGGAGCTGGGCCGCGGCAGCGTCGGCGCGGCAGCCAGCGTTGGCGCATCGATGAACTTGTCCAGCTTGAGATCACTCGCATGCACTTCGGTCGCGTCGCGACCATGGACCGAGACGAAGCTGGGCCTTTTGGTGCCCTGCCGCGCGCCCTCGATGTAATCGGCGATGGCCTGCAGGTCGTTGGCCGGGCTGACGATGACGCCCACCGGCACATCGATGTCGAAGATGTCGCGCAGCAGGTTGCCGAATGTCAACGCGGACAACGAGTCTCCGCCCAGGTCGGTGAAGTGGGCATCGGGTGCCAGGTCGGATTTCGCGGTGCCCAGCATGGCGGCCGCGGCCCGGCTGACGGTCTGCAGCATCGGTGCGTCGGCGCCGTTGCGGCGCAGTTCGGAGAGCTCGTCGGCCTGGCCTTGGGTCATGTCGGCGTAGAGCCGTTCCAGGCGTTCGCCGTAGTGCTGCTTGAGCTTTGGCCACGCCAGCTTGCGGATACCGGTCAGCAGACCGTTCTCCAGGCTGAACGGCGTGGTCTCGATGATGAAGTCGCGCGGCACCTCGTAGGACTGCAGGTCGGCCTCTTTCGCGACGGTCTGCAGCGAACCTGCAATCAGCGGCTTGAGCGTCTCAATGTCGTTGCTAGTCAACGCCTCCTCGGTTGGCACCACGACGGCCAGCAGGTAGGGCTGGGCGCTGTTGCCGTAGACGTAGATCTGCTGGACCAGCGGGCTGTTCCCGAACACCGCCTCCAGCTTCGCCAGCGTCACGAACTCGCCCTGTGCCAGCTTCAGGACGTTATTGCGGCGGTCGACATACACCAGCCGGTCGGGACCGACCTCTGCGACAACGTCTCCGGTCCGGTAGTACCCGTCGGCGTCGAACACGTCGGCGGTAACCTCCGGCCGCTTGTAGTAGCCGGGGAACATGTTCTCGGTCCGTAGCAACAGCTCGCCTCGCGGATACGGCCGGTCGGTGGCGAAGTAGCCCAGATCAGGAACGTCGACGAGCTTGTAGTCGATGACCGGCGGACGTTGCACTACACCGTCGAACATGGCCATCCCGGCCTCGGTAGAGCCGTAGCTGTCGACCAGACGCGTCTCCAGGAGGGACTCGACCCAGGCCGTCAGCTCCGCCGAGATCGGCGCAGAGCCCGTCATCGCGATGATGACCCGTCCGCCGAGGAGGTACTGGCGCTGCTCGGCCAGGACCTCAGCTTCGACCGCCTTGCGGATCTCAGGGTCGGTGGGATCGGACGACCGCTCGTCGACCTCGCGCTGGAATTCCTGGAAAAGGGTTTCCCAGATTCGTGGCACGAAGAAAAACTCCGTCGGCCGCACCAGCGCGAGGTCGTCGAGCAGCGTCGAAAGGTCACTGTTGGCTGCGAAGTAGGCGGTACCGCCATTGCCGAGCGTGCCATAAAGGATCACGCGTCCCATGCCGTGGCTCATCGGCAGGAAGTTCAGGGTGATCGATGCGGCGCTCGGCCCGAACCAGTTTCCGCTCGACCTGCGCCACAACTTGCCGACATTGCTCTGCGGATACATCGCACCTTTGGGTGCGCCAGTGCTGCCGGATGTGTAGACCAGCAAGGCCAGTGGGTCGCCAGAGTCGGCAAAGTCATTAGGCACAGCCACCGGCGCGGGCGGCAGTGCCTTCCCGCGGTCGACAACGTCGGCCAGGGTTTCGACAATCACCGGAGTGCCAGCCAACCTCACGCGGGCGTTTCCTACCGCCTCGCGATGGTCGTCGACCTCCGGGAAATAGTCGAACACAACCAGCTTCGCGGGCACATGGCCGCTCAGGATCAACTCGACGGCGTCGTGCAGCTGGTTCACGCTCGCCGCGACGACGGTCGGTTCGGTCTCGGTGACGATCGGCAGCAACTGTGAGATCGCCGCGCTCGTCTGCAGCGGAACCGACACTGCGCCAACAAGACCCAGTGCGATGTCGATACTGGCGTAGTCAACGCTGGTGAAGCCGAGCACGCAGACCCGGTCGCCGGCTGCTACCGCGTGATCGGTCAATGCGCGGGACAATGCGTCGACGCGGGCGGCCAGCTCGCCATAGGTGATGGTGTCGAACGAGGGGAGCCGCCTGGCCGACGTGCGTCCGGTCTTTGGGTCCTTGACGAACTCCACGGCGCGCTGCCCGAGTGCCGGGCGGCCTGCGTAACCCTCCAGCACCGTCTGAATGATCTGCGGCAGTCGCAGCCCAGGCAGCTCAAGGGCAGTGGCGACCGCTGGGCTCGGCTTGGCTGCGGCGAACTGTAGGTCGTTGGCGGATAGCTCCTCGACGCGGCGGGCGACCCGGTTGATGCCACCGTCGACGGGAATGTCGGCGCCTCTCATAAAGCGGTTTAGGTCCGCTGCCAGGAAAAGCGCCGCGTCCGAAACCTCCTCGGCCGTGGCGGAGCGCGCCAGCGGAACAATCCTGCCTTGGAAGTTCTCCAACTCTTCGGCGGCGTTGAGACCGGGGTTCAGCACGCCAGAGAGTGCGTTGATGCCCGTCGTCTCGGTGGCGCCAGGACTGATCACGTTGATGCGAATCCTGCGGTCCCTCAAGTCACTGCCCCGGTTGCGGGTGACTGATCGCAGCGCGGCCTTGATGGCCGCGTACACGCCGATGCCGTCGTTGCCCTTGGCATTCGGGTTCGACGAGTTCAGGATGATTGATCCGCCGTCGTTCAGCAACGGCAGCGCCCTCTGCAGATGCTCTTGCGTGACATCGCCGATCCGTGCAACGTCAATGACTGCGGCGTTGGCGAACACGACGTCCAGGCCCCGGCCAGCGTCGGCGACCGCGGCGTAGAGCCGGTCGCGATCCCCTGGCTTTTTGCCATCACCCAGCACACCGGTGACGTTCCGGCCGATTTCCTTGTGCGCCGCATCGAGTTCGGCCTGACTCCGTCCGTTGATGAAGACGTACGCGCCCTCCTCGACGAACCGCTTGGCGGTGGCCAACCCGACTCCTGTCGAACCGCCGGTGATTAACGCAGTCTTGCCCTTGAGGAGCGCCACGATCATGCCTTTCGCTAGTTCTGGATTGCCGGGTCAAGAACTTCCGTTCCCGGGCAGCATTTTTCACCGCCGATGAAGGTGTCACGACTAGACCTTTCTCGGGGACATCGGCTGACTGGACCCACAAGTTCGCGTGATGGCCTTCCGAACACTCACGGCTGGAATTTGCGTTGTCGCTTTTGAAGCTACGACGTTGCGACCGTTGCCGGTGCTGGCATCAACCGACCGTGCGGCCCCTACACAGTGCTGTGCAAGCGATGAGCACTACTGATTGATGAACTCGCCCGTGGGCTCGGGTCGCCGAGTTGTTGGCCGCGACAGCAGCCGTGATGCGTGCGCTCTTTACGGTCGTGTTCCTGGCTCTGGGATGGGTCGCGCCGAGCAGCCCGGGTGGCCAGAGTGCTGGCGTGGACCGGGCTAGTCAGGTGTGCCCTTATCTGGCCAGCCGGTTAGCGTCGGCGGCGGTCTAGCGCGGAATGTCACCTCAGCCCGCCGTCCATGCAACCGGTTAGTGGCTGCGCCAGGACGGTCCGAGCAGCATGCACACCGGCCAGTCGGACTCCGACCACTCCATGTCGCAGCAATGGCAGACATAGCTCGCCGTGCAGTACCGGCTCGTCCCATCCCAGCTGACCGCCTCGGCGTCGGTCATGGCATCCAACCGATCGCTGACGGCCGCCAGGCAGCCGCGGCAGTAGCTCGGCAGCCAGAACGTTTCGGTCAGCCGCTCCGGGCATCCTGCCCTGGTGTGCTGCGCCATGTGCTTACCTTTCTTCAGTGCTGGCAGCGACAGGCCGCGTCGGTGACCAGCGCCAGGCAACTGAAACCATCTCGGCACGCCGGCATTGCGCCGGAGTCGCGCCAGCTCCAGCTCGTTGCCAGACCGGAGCGGATGCCAGCAGGATCCGAGCCTTCACGGCACCCGCCCCGGAGCCGGTAGTACCGCCAGTGCGGCGTCGATCATGGTGTCGGCATCGAATTCGGTTCGACCGCACTCTTTGGT
>DASQRI010000312.1:0-3224 GCA_035642975.1 Mycobacterium sp. | reverse complement strand
CGACATCGATGTCGCCAGGGTCGTGCTCGGTGACATCGGCTTTGCGCGGTCTGCTGCTGTTACCTTCGATTGCCATGACTCCTGTATACCATACCCCGTATGGTATATGCTAGGACAGAACCGGCGAGGTCGGACTGTGGTGCGTTTGGTGCGATGGCGCGGGCAGGCCATCGCTTGTCGGCAACGATGAGCACCGGCGAAGGGAGATCTCGATGCTGACGTCAGCTAAACGGACCTGGGTAGCGCTCGTCGTCGTGGTGGCCGTCGCCCTGGGAGGTGAAGCCGTCATGCGGCTCCGGGGTGTGTTCGGCTCCGACGAAATCTTCTCGGCGACCGGCGGCAGTGCGGAACCGCTTGAACCCACTCACCTCAAGCGGGTGACCTACGAGGTCTACGGGCCCGGCGACACCTCCGGAAGCGTGAGCTTCCTGGATGACAAGGCCCAGCCAGAACAGTCGAATTTCATCGGCCTGCCCTGGACCCTCACGATCACGACGAAGGCGCCGGCGGTGATCGCCAGCGTGGTGGCACAGGGCAATAGCGACGACATCGGGTGCCGTATCACCGTCAATGGCGAGGTCAAAGACGAGCGGTCCTCGGCCGGGCGCCACGCGCAAACTTCGTGTCTGGTGAAGGCCGCATGAACGCCGACACCCACGCCCGGCCGAAGTTCATGCGGTTTGTCCGCAGGTTCGCATGGCCGATCCTGCTGGGATGGCTGCTGGTGACCATCGCCTTGAATGTGCTTGTGCCGCCCATTGAATCGGTCGCGCGAAACCACGCGGTGACGATGTCGCCGCAAGATGCGCCGGCCATGATCGCCGCCAAACGCATCGGCGCAACATTCCACGAGTCGGACTCCGACAGCATCGCGATGATCGTCCTCGAGAGCGATAAACCACTCGGCGACGAAGCGCACCGTTATTACGACGGCTTGGTCAATAAGCTGCAGGCCGACACCAAGCACGTGCAGCACGTCCAGAACGTGTGGGGCGACCCGCTCACGGCCGCCGGCGTCCAAAGTCGCGACGGCAAAGCCGCTTATGTGCAACTCAATCTTGCCGGCGACCAGGGCAGCACCCTGGGCAACGATTCCGTCAAAGCCGTACGGGACGTCGCCAGCAAGTCGGCACCGCCCAAAGGGCTCCAGGTGTACGTCACGGGTCCGGCGCCGCTGACGACGGACATGAACGAAGCCGCCGATAAAAGCATGTTCAAGATGATGGCCGTGACGGGTGTGGTCATCATGATCATGCTCTTCATCGCCTATCGCTCCATCAGCACGGTGCTGTTGGTTCTCGTCATGGTGGGTTTCGAGATGGGCACGGCCCGAGGGCTTGTCGCGCTTCTCGGGAACAACGGTTTGTTGGGATTCTCGACGTTCGTGGTTGCCATGCTGTCCTCGCTGGCGATTGCGGCGGGAACGGATTACGCGATCTTTCTCATCGGTCGCTACCAGGAGGCTCGCCAGGCCGGCCAGGATCGAGAAGCCGCCTACTACACGATGTTCCGCGGGACTTTCCACATCATCTTGGGCTCGGGGCTGACCATCGCCGGCGCCACCTTCTGCCTGCACCTGGCGCGGCTGTCGTATTTCAAGGCGCTGGGCATTCCTTCCGCTTTGGGGCTGATCGTCGTGGTCGCCGGAGCGCTGACCGCGGCGCCGGCCGTTGTCGCCGTGGCCACTCGGTTTGGTTTGCTCGACCCCCGATCGATGATCAAGACGCGTGGATGGCGGCGCATCGGCACCGCTGCCGTGCGCTGGCCCGGTCCGGTGTTTGCGGCCTCGCTGGTCATCGCCGTCGCCGGCATCCTCATCATGCCGAGCATGAAGATCAGCTACAACGACCGCTTCTACATACCCCGCAACCTGCCGTCGAACCTCGGATACGCGGCCGCAGAGCGTCATTTCAGCGCCGCCACAATGAATCCGGATATCCTCATGATCGAGAGCGATCACGACATGCGGAATAGCGGCGACATGATCATCTTGGACAGGCTCGCCAAAGACATCTTTCGCTCGCCGGGAATCGCGATGGTGCAAAGCATCACCCGGCCCTTGGGCGGGCCGATTGAGCACACGTCAATACCGTTTCAGATCAGTGCCCAATCGATCCCAATCCAGCAGAACTTGCAATTCATGAGGGACCGGACGGCTGACATGCTCAAGATGAGCGACGATCTTGGCGCCATGATCGGTTCGATGGAGCGGATGCAGGGTTTGCTGGGGCGGATGAGCAACTCGACTCATCACTTGGTCGGCGATATGGGTGACATGAAGGCGACGGTGGATGAGATGAGGGACCATCTGGCAGATTTCGACGATTTCGCGAGACCGTTCCGCAGCTATTTGTATTGGGAACAACACTGTTTCGACATCCCGGTCTGCTGGGCGGCCAGGTCGGTGTTCGACGCGATCGATGGTGTGGACAAGGTCAGCGAGAACATGAGCGCGCTAATCAAGGGCATGAACAATGTCGACGCGATCATGCCCCAGATGCTCGCCCAGTTCCCGCCGATCATCGCTGTCGGCGAATCCATGCGGGGAACGCTGCTGACGATGCACAGCAGCTTCTCGGGTCTGGTCACTCAAATGGCCCAGATGACCGATACGGCGAGCACGATGGGTCAGGCCTTCGACGCCTCCAGGAGTGGCGACTACTTCTACCTGCCGCCGGAAGCCTTCCAGAATGCCGACTTTCAGCGCGGTCTGAAACTTTTCGTGTCGCCGGACGGCAAAGCCGCACGCTTCATCATCACCCACGACACGGACCCGGCAACACCGGCAGGCATCTCGGCGGTCAAGCCCGAGCTGGCCGCCGCGCAGCAAGCCGTGAAGGGCACAGCCCTGACCGGAGCCAAATTCTACCTCGCCGGCACGGCGGCGATATACCGTGACATCCAGGCGGGCTCCCAATACGACCTGCTAATCGTCGGAATCGCCGCGTTGACACTGATTTTCGCGGTCATGGTGCTCATCACCCGGGCCTTGGTGGCGTCCCTGGTGATCGTCGGCACAGTCCTGCTGTCGCTGGGAGCCGCATTCGGGCTGTCCGTACTGGTGTGGCAACACCTCTTGGGTCTGGACCTGAACTGGATCGCACCGGTGTTCGGGCTGATCATTCTGCTGGCGGTCGGATCTGACTACAACTTATTGCTGGTGTCACGGTTCCAAGAGGAGATCAGCGCGGGGCTGAGAACCGGCATCATCCGATCGATGGGGG
>DASQRI010000311.1:0-16134 GCA_035642975.1 Mycobacterium sp. | reverse complement strand
GGCGTGATCGCGCCGCACGTCGTCGATGGGCGGCTGCTCGCCGACGGCGGCATCCTCGATCCGCTGCCGATGGCGCCGATATCGGCCGTCAACGCCGATCTGACCATCGCGGTCAGCTTGTCCGGCAGCGAAACCGGCGGCGAACCCGAGCCCGAACCCCGGCCCACCACCGAGTGGCTGAACCGCATGCTGACCAGCACCTCGGCGCTGCTCGACTCGCCGACCGCACGCGCAGTCCTGAACCGGTTCGACGCGTCGACCCCGGAGGCCGGCGAGGAACCCGCCCTCCCTGCGGAGTCCGAACCCGACGTGCCGAGACTGGGCGGTTTCGAGGTGATGAACCGGACCATCGACATCGCCCAGGCGGCCCTGGCGCGCCACACGCTGGCCGCCTACCCACCCGATCTGCTGATCGAGGTGCCGCGCTCGGCCTGCCGCGGCTTGGAATTCCACCGTGCGGCCGAGGTGATCGAGATCGGCCGCACGTTGGCCGCCCAGGCGCTGGACACCGTTGACCCACCGCAGGCCGCAGCGCCGGCGATCGAGAACTGACGAAAAGGACGAGCCATGGCACAACCGGCCTCACCCGACGCGGCGGCCCCCGACCGACCGTGGAAACGGCCCGGGTCGGTGCGCTACGCGGTCCAACGTCTGGGCGGCTTCGCGCGTTCTCCCGCCGACGTTTACGCTCCGGCGCCTGACAGCATCGTGGTCGAGAACGACCTACCGGTCACCACTCGCGACGGCACCGTACTGCGGGTCAACGTCTACCTTCCACCGGCCGACGGCCCGTTTCCGGTGTTGTTGTGCGCTCATCCCTACGGCAAGGACAACCTCCCCGAAAAGAAGCGCCGCGCTGGCTATTCGGTGTCGCAGCAGTACCGGGCGCTTCGGCAACCGTCCCGGCTCCGGTTTTCCAGCCTCACCGGTTGGGAGGCACCGGATCCGGCGTGGTGGACCGCACATGGATTCGCCGTGGTCAACTGCGACCTGCGTGGCGCCGGACATTCCGAAGGCGTCTGTTCGCTGTTGTCCGATCAGGAAGGCGAAGACGTCTACGACCTCATCGAGTGGGCGGCTCAACGGCCATGGAGCACCGGCGCGGTCGGCATGATCGGGGTGTCCTACCTTGCCATCTCGCAGTGGAAGGCCGCAGCGCTGCGGCCGCCGCATCTGAAGGCGATCGTCCCGTGGGAGGGCTTCACCGACGCCTACCGCGACGTGGCCCGGCCCGGCGGCATCAGGGAGATCGGCTTCCTCAAGATATGGAGCCGCGGCCTGAAGGCCGCACGGCTGAAATACAGCCTGGGTGAAGAGAGTACGAAACGACCGCTGCGCGACGAGTGGTGGCAGTCACTGGTGCCTGAGCTGTCCAGGATCGAGGTGCCGGCCCTGATCTGCGGCAGCTTCTCCGACAACAACTTGCACAGCCGCGGCTCGGTGCGCGGCTTCGAGCAGATCGCCTCGCCCGACCGGCATCTGTACACCCACCGCGGCGGCAAATGGACGACGTTCTACTCCGAGTCGGCGCTGGACACGCAGCTGGCGTTCCTCAACCGCCACCTGCGTGAGACGCCGGGTGAAGCGTTGCCGCGGGTGCGCCTGGAAGTTCGCGAAGACCGCGACCGGGTGGTCGAGGTCCGCGACGAATCCAGCTGGCCGCCCGCCTCGGCGGTGTGGACGCCGCTGCACCTCAGCGACGCCGGGCTGCGCGTCACGCCCGCCGAGCAAGTCGGGTCCATCGCATTCGACACCCATTCCGGCGGAGCACGTTTCGGCTGGACACTGCCCACCGACACCGAAGTCACCGGGCCGATGGCGCTACGGGTGTTCGTCCAAGCCGACGGCAGCGACGACGTGGATCTATTCGTCGGTGTGGAAAAGTGGCGTGGCCGAAGGTATGTCCCGTTCGAAGGCTCCTACGGCTTCGGACGCGATCGGATCACCTGCGGCTGGTTGAAGGCGTCGATGCGGCAGCTGGACGAAGCTTGCTCCCGGCCCTTCGAGCCGGTGCCCACCCTGGACGCCCGCCGCCCGCTGCAGCCCGGTCAGGTTGTCCAGGTCGACATTCCGCTTGGGCCGTCCGCGACGCTGTTCCGGGCCGGCGAGCAACTGCGCCTGGTCGTGGCCGGCCGGTGGTTGTGGCCGCGCAACCCGCTCACCGGCCAGTTCCCCTCGGCGTACGAACGCGGGCCGCGCGCTCGATGCACGCTGCATTGGGGACCGCAACATGTTGCCCGGCTACTCATTCCGGTGATCCGCTGACAATCACGCGACGCCCAGGAGGCCCGGTTCTGGGCGCGGTTACGTCGCCGCTTGGCATCATCGCCTCCCGCTCGACAGACCGCCGCTGGGCACAGACTGGACCGGACGGGACTTGCGCGGCCGTTGGAACGCAAAGGCTCGGGAACGAGCAGGGCGCTGCCCGGGGTGCTGACCTGGATCTGTCCAGATAAATTAGAAGGCATGCGCGCAGCCGTCTACACCAGAATCAGCCAAGACGCCACGGGACAGCGCGCCGGTGTGACCCGCCAGTTGGAGGACTGCGAGACACTCGCCGATCAGCTCGGATGGGAGGTCACCCACCGCTACAGCGACAATGATCTGTCCGCCTACTCCGGTGGCACCCGTCCCGGCTTCGAGGCCATGCTGAAGGCGATGGCTGATAGCGAGTTCGGCGCGGTGATCTGCTGGCATCCCGGCCGGCTCTTCACGTCGATGAAGGACCTGGAGCGGTTGATCCCCATCGCCGAAGGGCGCCGAGTCCAATTGCGCACCGTCAACGCTGCGGTGGCGAGCGATTTTGGCCTACCAGGGGAAGGCCGAGCGGTGACCGGCTGCCCGGCGGTGACGCCGCCGTGCGAGCCGGTCATCAGCGGCGCCGACGCTGTCGCAGCAGCGTTGCGCAGCGATGACATCACCGCCGCAGTGGTCCAGTCGGATGGCGCGGATGGCGTGGCGCGGACGTGGTTGACTGCGCCCGGCCGTGACGTTATCGCTGCTGCGTTGACGCCGCGCTGGTCGCGGTGGGCGGCCGAACAGTGCCGCCCGGCCGCGGCAGCGATGTTCGAGACGGTCGCCGCCGGTGGGCAGGTGGATGCCGCTCGCGTCGGCGAAGCGGTGACCCGGGCGATCCGGTTGGCGTTGTTCGGCGTGGACGACCAGTACCAACTGTGGGCGGCGGTCCAGCAGCGCCAACCGGACGGCGGCGATGAACTCGTCAGTCGGCTGGCCCGAGCCGCGCCGCAGTGCAGCGACGCAGAGATTTTCTTGTTGGTGGCGTCCGTGCACGGCAGCGGGGCGCGCGGCGGTGTCGGCCAGATCAGCGACACTTTCGTGTGGGCGTTGCAGCATCTTGCGTCCGACACCGGGTTGGCCGGGAGGCTGCGCGAAAACCCGGACGACATACCGGTTTTCGTTGAGGAGATCGTGCGGCTGCATTCAACGATCCAGTACCTACCGCGGGTCGCCCTACGCGACACCCGTATCGGCGACCTCGATTTGTCGGCGGGTGACACGTTCTCCATAGCGGCAGGTGTGGCCAGCCGGGAGGGCGACGGTGGCGACCAGGTGAACGAGCGGGTGTGTAGGCATTTGGGGTTCGGCGCGGGTCGGCATCGTTGCCGCGGCAACAATCTAGTCCGCGCTGTGCTGCGGGTGCTGGTGGAGGAATGGCTGGCACAGATCCACGAGTGCGCGGTGCCGGACGGGTTTGTGCCGCAATATATCCCGGGTCGGTCGGCGCTGGTGGAGCTGCCGTTGACGTGGCAGACGTAGAACCGCCCCCGGTTTTGGCCGAGGGCGGTTCGTCGTCGGTGTCACCCTGTATTGGGGGCCGGATCGGCTGCGCGGCTACTCATTCCGGTGACCGGCAGGGCTTCTCGCGACGGGCGTCACCCCACGCCGAGGAATTTCGCGACGCTGGCCGCCTCGCGCCTGCCCTGCACACGCCCGGCCTCTGCTGCGTCGATGCGGCAGCGCGGATCCAGCGGGTTTGGCCCGAAGGCCACCAGGGACACGTGGTCGGCGAACATGCTGAGCGCGGTGCCGTTGAAGGCCGCGATCTCGGCGACGGGTCCGGGGCCGAACGGCGACGGCGCCGACGCATCGGCGGGCACCAGCACCACGGCCACATCGCAATCGTCGCCGACGTCGAGGTTGATGGCGCTGCCGATCCCGCCGTCCATGTAGCGCCGCTCCCCGATCGTCGTCGGCGGCCACGCCCCCGGCACCGCGCAACTGGCCGCCACCGCGTCAACCAGGTCGACACCGGAGTCGCGATCGAACACCACCAGTTCCCCGGTCGCGGTGTCGATGGCGGTGACACGTAAGACCCGATCGGGCCAAGTGTGCGCCGCGAGTCGCTGGGCGATCACGTCGCGCCGAACCGGTTCGGCCACGGTCCCGCTTGCCAGCGCGACCGCCCCGATCCGTTGCCGCTGCTGGATCAGCGTGGCATCCGGGTCAGCCAGGGCGGCCAGGAAAAGTTCGGTGACCGCGTCGATCCCGGCACCGGGATCGATTTCGGCCGACGTTTCGGCGACTTGCCGCGCGAACAGGTCCGGCAGGCTCACGCCGCTGCCGATCTGTGCGACGACCGCCGAACCGGCGGAGGTGCCCACCAGCACATCGGAATCCAGCAGCGCCCGTGCCGCCGCCGGAGCCTCGTCGGCGATGCCGCGCAGCATTCCTGTCTCCCAGGCGATTCCGGCTATGCCGCCACCGCCGAGCACCAGTGCCCGTTTGGTCGTCACATCCACCCGCTACGACGACGGGTGCACTGAGGCCAGAGCTGTCGGACTCAAATCCTTATCGCGCAGCTGATGCCGTGGTGGGTTGGGCAACACCAGCTCGCGGCTGATCTGCAATCCGGCGTCGACGTGCACAAACTCGCCCGGCTCGATGAGCTGCCATCGCGCGGCGTCATCCATCGGCTCGGTCGCGAACACCACCGATGCCCGGGAGCGCAGGGGTTGGGATTCGGCGTGAATCCGATTGGTGCGCAACTGGAACCGATGGTCTTCCGGCATATCGTGGCGGTCCGAGACATACAGCTCGTTCGCCTCGGGGTAACGCAGCGCCCACACATCGGTGGCGGTGCTGAGCAGCACATTGACCGCGTAGATCGGCACATTGTCGGCCAGCCAGCCCATGGCGTCGACCAGACCTGCCGTCACATCTCCGGCACGCGCCCGGATCGCGCCGGTGATCAACGCGAACACCCGCTCGGAATCGGTTTGCCCCAGCACCAGATCAGCGGTGCCCACTTCCCGCAGCCGCTCGTCGAGCACGTCGAGGCCTTCCACCACGCCGTTGTGCGCGAAGATCCGGCCGTCTTGCAGGAACGGATGGGTGTTGACCACGTCGTGGGATCCGGTCGTCGCGTAGCGGACATGCGCGATGAAGGTGGTGCCGGTCAGGTCGTGTGCTTCGGTGGCGAAGTCGGTGTCCTGCCACGCCGCGATCGGCTGCTTGTGCACGTGCGGGTGACCCTGGCCGTCGAAGACGCCGAGCCCGGTACCGTCCGGGTTTTTTCTGCTCTGCTCGGCAAGGTTGTCGGGCGCGTCCAGCAGCCAAAACGTGGCCGTGACAACGTCGGTCCCGGCGTGCAGTCCGAAAAGTCGGCACATCAGCGGGTCAACTCCGCTGACAGGGTTTCCAGCGATTTGCGCGCGTAGCCCTTCCACAGCAGGCCCAGCGCCGGCAGCAGCGGCGCAGTGAGCGCCGATCGGGCGTGAATGTTCCACCGCCAGGTGACCGTGGTCGCGCTACCGCTCGGGGTGAAGCGCCACTCGCCGTCGGCTCGGCTCACCAGCAATCCTAACGGGCCGGTGACCCCGGTCAGGGCGTAGCCGAAGGAATGCGGCGGGTCCAGGCTGGTCAGTTCTTCGTGGAAGCTTCCGCTCGGGGTCAGCATCACCAGCCGGGTCTGCCCGGCCGTATCCCACTCGCCGGTCTGATCGCGGACTTCTTTGATCGGCCCAATGGGCCCGTACCAGTGCCGGAAAACCGAGGTCAGCGGCAGCGGCAAGGTACCGGTGAAAGCTTCGTCGACGCCAACAGGGATCACGCGGGACTGCTCGACGGCCAAGGAGCGTGTCATGACGGCAGGCTACCGCGACAGTCCGGGCGCGGCCCGACCGGTGATCAGCGGCAGGTCGAAGAAGCTTTGGATGCTCGACGGGGCCGCGCAGGTCGCCGGAACGGCGTTGACGCAGTGGGCCGCGGTCGCGACGACCCCGGGATTGCTTTTCAGCCCGGCTTCCACACTCTCCGGCTGCCAACCCTTGACCGTGATGAACGCGTCCGGGTTTCCGCGGACCTCGATTTCGTAGCGTTCCCCCGCCGGCCCGAATGACCAAGGCGGGTCGAGGTTTTCCTCACCCATCAACCAGTTCACCGTGATCCGGACAACCACGGTGTCGCCGACCAGCGCCTCCCAGTGGAACCGGCGTCCGGCCACCTGCCCCGGCTCGATCACCCCGATCGGCGAATCGATGGGACCGGTGGCCACCGCCACCTCTTGCGAGCTGCGAATCTGCGGGTCGGCCGCAAATCCCAACCGGTCGACGCACAGCCGCACCGACTGAAAGAATCCGCCGTCAAGAATTTTCTGCATCGGTCCGGTCAGCGCCTTGTCCGGTGTGCCGCCGAAGCCCATCACATAGCGCAGCACGTCCGGGGCGCCGTACGTTCTCAGGTCGGAAAACTCCTCGGAGCGAACAAAAGTCACGCCGGTGGACATCACCGAGAGCAGCAACGGAAACAGCTCGGTCGCCGCGCCAGGGCCGATGCCCGCGCCGTGCAGCGTGGCGTTGCCGGCCTGCGCAGCGACCTCCAGCGGTGCTGCCTCCTTCTCACCCGGGTAGAACCAGCCGACGGGGGTGACGACGTTCTTGCCCGAGCGCAGCAACGCCGCGACTTCGTCGGCGTTAGGCAGCAGCGGTGCGTAGATCACGGCATCGGCATCGAGCGCCAGGATCTCGTCGACGCTGTTGGTCGCGGTGACGCCGAGCGGGGACCAGCCGATGATTTCACCAACATCCTTGCCGCTCTTGGCTTCCGAATGCACCCAGCAGCCGGCCAGTTCCAATTCAGGATGCTCGAGCACACCCTTGATTGCGGCCACACCGACCGACCCCGTCGCCCATTGAACGACCCGCAGGCTCATAGCTCTCCCTTTCCCACGTGCCACTTACTCTCGCGCTTCGCTGACCTCATAGACGTTGTCGGCATATCGGGACCGGATGGTCTTCTTGTCGTACTTGCCGACGCTGGTGCGCGGAATCTCGTCGACAAATGTCCAACGCTCCGGTAACCACCACCGAACAACCTTGTCAGCCAGAAATTTTCGCAAGTCATCGGCACTGACATCGGACCCTTCTTTGGCGACGACGACGGCCAGTGGCCGTTCCTGCCAGCGCTCGTCGGGAACCCCGACCACGGCGGCCTCGACCACGTCCGAGTGTCCGACCAGGCAGTTCTCCAGCTCGACCGACGAAATCCATTCCCCGCCCGACTTGATCACGTCTTTGGCGCGATCAGTCAGCGTGATGAAGCCGCGTTCGTCGATGCGGCCCACGTCGCCGGTGCGCAGCCAGCCGGAGTCGAACTTCGATTCGTCATGGCCCCGGTAATAGGAATTGGTGATCCAGGGACCGCGAACTTCCACCTCGCCGACGGCCTCGTTGTCGTTGGGCAGCTCCTGCCCGTCGTCGTCGACGATCCGGGCCTCCACGCCGCACAACGGTTGCCCCTGGGTGGCGCGGATTGCCCAGTGCTCGTCCTCCGAGGTGCCCGGCGGCGGCCAAGCCATGGTGGCCATCGGCGATGTCTCGGTCATCCCCCACAGTTGCCGAATCTGCACGCCGTGTTTTTCCTCGAAGGTGCGCATCAGCGACACCGGCACGGCCGACCCGCCACACGGCACGATGCGCAGCGACGACACGTCATGGCCCGGGTTCTTCTCGAGGTAGTGCATGACGTCGTTCCAGATGGTCGGCACCGCGCCGGCGACGGTGGGCCGCAGCTTCTCGATCATGTCGACCAGCGACTTGGCGTCCAGATGGCAATCGGGCAACACTAGATCGGCCCCCGCCATCAGCGCAGCGTACGGCAGACCCCACGCGTTGGCATGGAACATCGGCACGATCGGCAATACGCAATCGCTGGAGCCGATCCCGATGCCGTTGCTGGTACATGTCGCCATGGTGTGCAGATAACTCGAACGGTGGCTGTAGACAACACCTTTGGGATTTCCTGTGGTGCCACTCGTGTAACACATTGCGGCCGCGCAGTTTTCGTCGATGTCAGGCCAGTCGAACTCCACCGGCTCGTCGGCGACCACGTCGGCGTAGCGCAGCACGGTCTTACCCGATTCCTCGAGAGTCGCCGTGTCGCCTTCCCCGACCACGATCACCGTATGCACCGTGTCGAGGTCAGCGAGTATCGGAGCCAGCAGCTTGGTCAGTGATAAATCAACCAACACCACCTGGTCTTCGGCCTCGTTGGCGACATACACGATCTGCTCGGGGAACAGCCGGATGTTGAGCGTATGCAGCACCGCACCCATCGCCGGCACCGCCAGATACGCGGTCAGGTGTTCGGTGTTGTTCCACATGAAGGTGGCGACCCGCTGATCGCCGTCGACACCGATGCGCCGCAGCGCGTTCGCCAACTGCGCCGCGTGCTGACCGAGCTCGGCGTAGGTGCAGTCGCGGTAGCCGTCGCCGGTCGCCGTGGTGACCTTGCGCGCTCCATGGACACGACAGGCGTGCCGCAGGATGGCGGTGATCGTCAAAGGGAAGCCCTGCATGGTGCTGTACATCGATGGACCGCCTCTGGTTCCGCCACCTACCCGAGGCCGGCCCGCCAAACGCCCGCCCTCGTGGCGATCATGCCACGCCCGATCGATCGCGTTGGCGCGATGTTGCCGTGGCGGCCGCTAGGCCAGTGTCGGCTCGAGCGCCAGCAGGTCGGGGAATGCCCACCGGTTCGCGACGGTCGGCTCGTCCTCCGACGTGTGCGCGTCGACCGACGCGGTCGCCGAGGCGATCGTCAGGACGGTGACGGTGCCGGCGTAGTCGGCGATGTACAGCCGGCGGCCGTCCGGGCTTTCGATCGCGCAGGACGGCTGACCATCGATGGCGATGCCGCCGAGGACGTCCTGCGTCGAGGTGGACAGGACTGTCACGCTCTGGTCGCCGATCAAGTAGGCGCGCTCACCGTCGCGGCTGACCGCCAAACGAGTCAGCAGCCCCGCGATATCACCGAACTTGTAGGTGTTCGTGACGGCGGCAGTACGGGTGTCTAAGACGTCGAGAACCGTGCCGAAGTCGGGAGCGCAGCTACCCACATACGCGGTGGCGCCGTCCGGGCTGATCGCGATATCCCGGATAGGCGAACCGATTTCGACGGTATGCAGCACGCGGTGCTTCCGAGTGTCGATCACCACAAGCTCAGCAGTGGATGCGCCATTGACCGCGACGTACAGCCGGCGGCCGTCCGGACTCACCCGCACGCACTCGGTGGTAGTGGTGCCGGCGGTGGTCGCGATGCTGATCGCGTCGTCGTCACCCGTCCAGGTGTCGACGATGGCGACGTCGGCCGCGCTGACCGCGGCCCTGCTGGCATAGACATACCGCCCGTCCGGGCTGACCGCCAGATCGGTGACGCTGTATGCCAGCGGGTAGTTCGCCACCACCCGGTTGGCATCGGTGTCGAAGGCCAGAATCGAGTCATACGCCGCTGCAGCGCTGCTGACGTAGGCGCGGCCCGCGGACGTGTCGGACATGGCGATGGCGAAGGGCTCGTCGATCTCGATTACCGTCTGCGCGACGGCGCAACTCGCGGTGTCGATCAGCGAAAAGCTGTCATCGCCGTAGTGGGTGACCATCAACCGGGCGCCGTCGGGACTGACAGCGATGCCGCTGACGGCGCCACCCTGGCCGGCGATTTCGGCGACCTTGGTAAAACCCGGTGCTGCTTCGATCTCGCGAGGTGCGTTTGTACGGCTTACATCGCTCACTGTGGTACCAACCTCTACTCGTGGTCCGTGGTGGGCGGACGTTCGGCATCTGGGCGGTTAAACACTCCGCGCGGCCTAATGCTTCCGCAGACGCCAACCCAGATCCGTCGGACAGGCGCTTCGAGCGTCGCTTCCGGCCGAGTCTAGCGGCCGAATTTGCGCCAAAATAGGGCAACACACCGATTGTCACCCACGTCACGTCGGTAACTCAGAGTGCGCTTAAGCAGTATTTCTTGCGGCTTCGTTCCAGAATCAAACAGCAAACGTAAAACCCCGTCTCGCCAGGCGTTTTGCCACGTTCGCTAACCGCGACGAAGCGGTAGATTGATTATCGACGAATAAGCGTTTCTTAGCCTCTGGACGGAAAAGAGGTTCACATCACATTTAGTCGAAGAGGCACTCTCGCTGGCGTCACTGTGGTCGTGAAAACTGACCACCGCTTCGTCTAGCTGCGCCCCAAAGGCACGAGTTGGGCAGTCTGACTTGATTCGACGACCCCCGAGAGGCTTGCGACAACGGGGAGCCAACGTGCCGCGATGGAGCCGGGCTGAGCTAAACGCCGATGCACGCGCGGCGTCATCGGCCGCCGGTGTGGGAGATGCCACCCGCATCGACTGATCGGCGGGAAAGGCTCACCGAGCTATCCCAGCAACCTCGCTGTAGGTTTACAAGGCGATGAACAACAGCGACGTAGCCGGCGGCGGCGACGTGATCCGGCCCCCGCTACACCACAAGGAGAGTCCGTTCTTCGCGGCAGATCGCGCCGCTTACTGGCGCCACCTTCGCGAGCTGGGCCCGGTAGTGAAAATAGACACCGGCGACCCGACGCTGCACGGCTACTATCTCACCCGCCGGGACGACGTGCGAGCGGCGTTACTCGACCCGCAAACGTTCGCATCGCCGCCGAAAACCATGGCGATCCACTTGTTCGGGGCTCCGCTTCCGCAGGTGCCGCTCTCAATCGCTACCCGATCGGAGCACGCCCGCTTCGGCGGCGTCTTGCATCCGCTCTTCAGCCCCAGAGCGTTGGCCCCCTTCGCTCCGGAGTTGCGCGCCCGCGCCGCGAAATTGGTCGATACCGTCGCTGCCAGAAGGCAGTGCGATGCAGCCAGCGTCGCCGACAACTACGCCTGCCAAGCGCTATTCATGGTGTGCGGGCTGCCGCCAGACGACACTCGGGCGCACGAGATGACCAGGGCGGCGGTCATCGGCGACACCACCGGGCACGCCCAACTTGAACTCGTCAAGTGGCTTAATACCAGCTTCGACGCCGGGCTGCGCGATCCCGAGCGGCCGCCCGGTATCCTGTGGCCGCTACTGGAACGACTCGTCGGTGATAAAGATTTTCCGCTCACCAACGTCGAAGTGGCGTCGGTCATCCTTTTATTGTTCTCGGTTGCAGGCATTGAAATGGTGGCCTCGGCAATCACTTTCGCCCTTCTACATCTGGCACGCGACCCGCAACTGCGGGCCCAGCTGCGCGAGGACCCAGCACAGATCCCCGCGTTCGCCGAGGAAATCTTCCGGTTGGAGCCGCCAGGGCCGGGCATTCCGCGCGTAACCACGGTAAAAGTCGAGATCGGTGGTGTCACAATCCCGGCGCTCAGTTCGGTGTGGCTGGCTCTGGAAGCCGCGGGCAGAACGAACGGCGGCGACGAGATATCGAGGGGCAGCCACGGAGAGGTCCGGCGCCAACGCCACTGGGCATTCGGCGGCGGCATGCACAGATGCTTGGGCATGCACCTCGCTCGCCTTGAAATGGACGCGTTTTTGACCGAATGGCTGAACCGCATCCCCGACTTCGAAGTCAAACCGGGCTTCACACCGACGGTCGTGCATAAACCGACCAGCGTGACCCACCTGCGCCGACTGAAGCTGCGCTGGTAGGCCTTGACAGATGACGTGGACGACGCTGACCTAGAGGACCAGATCAATGGGTTCCTGACGGCGCTCGGTGAACGTCCAGAGGAACTGATCCCGAAGCACTTAGCAGAAATCGAACAACCGAACCCGCAGGACGCGGAAGACTTCCGGCGCTACATCAATGACCTCAAAAGGGCGTACGGGCAAGGCTTGTTGGGCATGTACAAGCGGATCGAGTCACACGGCCGTGCCATCTGTGGGTTGACGGATGAAACCCAGATCACCGACCGGGTCCGGCAGATTATGACATTGGTAGCGCAAGACGGCGAGGATGTCCCGAAGATACTGGGGAGCTTCGACGACGCGGCGAACCAGCTCAATCCTGTCGCGATCCTCCGGCTGTTCACGGCACTTCAAGGTGCCAGTGCCGGCGGAGTGCCGCGTCAAGCTCGGCGAGACGAGTTGATACTCGACTTGACGGCGTATTGCCTGACGCGCTTCCCGCTTCCGGACAAAGATTGAAATCGCCCCCCCGCCTCAGTCGCGCACCGCATCCCAACCGTTATCACCGCCAGCAGACAGTTGCCGGGTACCGGATCGAGCGGCTTGCTCGGACGTTTAGGCACACCGTCAGTTAGGCTCCGCCGATGAAAGTGGTACTCGCCGCCTACGGATCTCGCGGCGACACCGAACCTTTCGCCGCCCTCGGCCGGGAACTGCGGCGCCGAGGTCACGACGTGTGCATGGCGGTCGCACCCCACATGGTGGGGTTCGTTGAGTCGGCAGGACTTGCTGCGGTCCCCTTCGGCCCGCAATCCCTCGCGTCCGGCCGCACTGTGTCGGGCGATGATCCGGCCAGCGCGGAGGCAGAAAAGAAGGAGTACCTGTCCCGGGCCATGGCGGAGTGGGGCACGACCCTGACGACGCTGGCGAACGGGGCCGACGTGCTAGTGGCCGGCAGAGCCGAGCAGCAACTGGCTGCAAACGTCGCGGAGTATTACGGCATTCCCGATGCGACGCTGCACTTCTACCCGGAATCGCACTTGCGTCAGAGCGGCTGGGTCGGCGACACAATGGAGGAGGCTGAACACGCTCATCGCCGCGCGCTGGGGCTGGCTGACGTAACGGGCCCCGTTCCGCGATCCCTGGAGATTCAGGGCTACGACGCGCTCTATTTTCCCGGTCTCGCTGCCGAATGGGCGGACGGAGATAGTTGGCGGCCCTTCGTCGGGGCGCTGACGCTGGAGTTGCCGACCGAAGCCGACGACGAGGTCTTGGCCTGGATCGCCGCGGGAACGCCCCCGATCTACTTCGGCTTTGGCAGCGGCGTGTGGCTCCCATACGCGGCTGCGACGTTCGGTCTGATCAGTATGGCCTGCGCGCGGTTAGGCGAGCGGGCGTTGATTTGTTCTGGGGCAAGCGACTTCGTCGATGCCCCGCATTCTGACCAGGTGAAGGTTGTGCGCGCGGTGAACCACTCGGCCGTTTTTCCGGCTTGCCGCGCGGTGGTTCATCAAGGGGGCGCCGGTACCACGGCCGCAGGCATGCGGGCGGGAATACCCACGTTGATCCTCTGGCACCCGATCAACGATCAGCAGATCTGGGCAGATGCTGTCACGAGGCTGCAAGTCGGCTCGGGGCGGGCCTTCTCGGGCAGCAACCTCGGTTCGCTGGTCGCAGACCTGCGTTCCATCCTTGATCCGCGGTGCATCACTCGAGCCCGTGAGGTCGCCGTCCAGATGACGACACCTGCTGTAAGCGTTGCCAGCGCCGCCGATCTGCTGGAAGATGCTGGCCGCCTGGGGCGCGTGGGCGCGTAGGCAGCACCGCGTCAGACGGTGGTGATGCAGAGTACCTCGTCGAGGCTGGCGGTCTGTAGCCCGGCGGCGGCCGCACACCGCCCGATTTCTGCGACGGGATCGCGGTTGGCGGAGTCCATGCCGCCGGTTCGATCCAATCGTGGGGTGTCGAACATCGACGGGCCTCGGGCCACCGTTTCGCCCAGAACTTAGTGGCCAGCATCGGTCGTCCGGCGCACCGTCTGTTCGGGTGCGCTGATGCCGGCCGCAGGTGGCATACGGGGGCCGCTAAAAATCCGTAAAGACGCTAGCCCAGCTGAGCAGGGCCGCACCAAGGTGGAGGTGGGACGCCGTTGTCCAGTAAGAACACACTCTGACCGACCTGAGAGGAACCTGACACCACTCTGAGCTCGTTGCGCGGCCCCAGTCGTGCCCCCAGTCGGACTCGAACCGACACTTGGCGGATTTTAAGTCCGCTGCCTCTGCCGATTGGGCTATGGGGGCCAGCGACAAATGTAACGCGTGGCAGCGCAAACCCAACCGGCCACCCGAATCGCCCGGTCGGTGACAGCCGTGTGTTAAAAGTTCTGCCCTCCCGTTAAGAAGCTATTAACGGGGTATGCGCTCCCGCTCAGGTTACGCCAAGGTAGACCCGTGGAACCGCTGCCGGATACCAGCACACACTGACACTGACCACTGTTGGCCGATCCCTTTGACGGGGTCGGCTTCTCGCAACCCAGGAGAAATACATGTCATTTGTGACTACAGCACCCGCCGCGATCGCTGCGGCCGCGACCCAGCTAGAAGGCGTTGGTACCTCGTTTGCCACCGAGAGTTCGGCGGCCGCGAGCTCGACCACAGCCGTCTCCCCCGCGGCTGCCGATGAGGTGTCGATCCTGCAGAGCAGCGTGTTCTCCACCTACGGCCAGCTCTACCAGACGGTCAGCGCCCAGGCCCAGGCCATTCACCAGCAGTTCGTGACCACCCTGCAGCAGTCCTCGGGCTCCTATCAAGAGACCGAAGGAGCCAACCAGACCGCGGCCGCCGCCAACTCGCTGTCAAACGCGACGAGCGGCGCGTCGTCGGCCGCTGCGTCGCCCGCGCAAGGGCTCGGCGGCGGCCTCTCCAGCCTGGCCAGCTTGCTTAGTGGCTTACCCCTCGTCAACAACAACGCCTTCAGCGTGGGCTTCGACGAGGTCGGTAACTTCGCCTCCGCCGAATCGGACTTGATCGGTATGGGCGGTGGCGGTCTGCTGACTGCGCTCGCCGGTCCGGCGACCGCCTCCGACATCACCGGGGGCTTGGGAAGTGCCTTGGCCGGGGACGTCACCCCTGCGGCGGCGGGCGTCGGTGGAATCGGTGCCGCGCCGGTCTTGGCCGCCGCGGGCACGGGGTCGTCCATCGGCCCCATGTCGGTGCCGCCGGCCTGGGCCGGCGGAGCCGGAGCCGGAATCCCGGCGGCGAGCACACCCGTCACATTGGCGTCTCAGAGCTGGCCCGCTGGCGCACCCGGGGGGATGTCGACCGGGGCTCCGAGCACCATGGCCGGCATGCCCGCGGTCGCCAACGGCGGTCGCGGCGGCTCCAGCTTCGGCGCGCCACGCTACGGCGTCAAGCCGAAGGTCATGCCGACGATTCCCAAGCCGACGGCCATATAGCAATCAATCAGGAGGCCAATGGTGGCCGGTTAAACCTCAATCGCAATCCGATCAATTCAAAGACGGGATAAGACAAATGGCTTTCGATTTCGCAGCGCGAACCCCGGAGATCAACTCCGCACTCATGTACTCCGGCTCCGGAGCGGGACCACTGATGGCCGCCTCCTCCTCGTTCAGTGCTCTCAGCTCGGAATTGAGCTCCACGGCGGCGTCCTACGAGTCGATAATTTCCCAGCTCGGCTCGCAGTGGACGGGTCCGTCGTCAACGGCGATGGCCGCATCGGCCCAGACCTCCATCGCCTGGCTGACCACCACCTCGGGGCAACTGCAGGACGCAGCCGCCGCGGCCACCTCATCGGCGGCGGCCTACGAGGCGGCCCATGCCGCCACGATCCCACCGGCGGTTGTCGCCGCCAATCGGGCGCAGCTGGCGGCGCTGGTCGCGACCAACATCTTGGGCCAGAACACCCCTGCCATCGCGGCCAACGAGGCCTTGTACGGCGAGTTCTGGGCGCAGGACGCCGCCGCGATGTACGGCTACTCCGCCGCGGCGTCAACAGCTTCGTCGGCGCTGACACCGCTGACCGACCCGACCGACAACACCAACCCGGCCGCACAGGGCCAACAAGCTGCCGCGGTCAGCCAGGCCGTCGGCGGCAACGGGACCTCAGCGACGCTGAACAACGCGCTGAGCAGCACGCAGAACGCGGCGAGTTCGCTCGCCAGCCCGGCGGCCAGCGCGGCTCAGGACACCCCTCTCTCCATCTTGTCCGCTCTCAACGGTTTG
>DASQRI010000310.1:0-4608 GCA_035642975.1 Mycobacterium sp. | reverse complement strand
CAGCAGCAGTCGGCCGTTCGCGTGGCTCATCGCCTCTCGGCGATACCGGCGATAGAACAGCCGGTCGAAGATCGGCATGCCGAGTCGATAGACGTACGGGAACAACGGATTAGCGCGTGTCATCTGTTACCCAGATCCAGTCGGAACGGCGGATATTCGTCGCGCATCAAGGAGACGTACACCGCCACCCGATAACGCCAGCGGACGATGCCCAACAGAAGGTCGGACATGCCCTGCGGAATAGCGCCAGTGCACAACAGCCAGAAGGGGGCGATGAAGCACAACAGCTGCAGCAGCGGCTCCATCGCCCAGCAGATGAGTATCTGAGGCAAAGCCAGTAGCCAGGGCTTGACCAGGACCGCCCAATTCGTGAGTTGTTCCGGATAGTCCACCTCCAGATCGCCCGGATAGTCCGGCCGAGACGCGAGCGTGAAAGGCGGGTACTTGTCGGTGCTGTTCATCGGAAATCTGTAATTCATCACCCGCCACGACCAGCGCAGCACCCCGACGTTGAAGTCGAAGATAGGGCGCGGATATCGGCCGGTGAACAAAATGATGACGCCGGCAACGACGGTCAGCAGCGGATACACGAGGTAGAGAAGGATCAATATGGGATAGTGGGGGGCGGCCAGCAGGCACCACTTGAAGAGCCAGAGCCAGCGCGAGGGCGAGTCGAAATCGCCTCGCACTCGTACCGGATCGCCCGGTTTGTTCACCGCTTCCATGCTCGACACTTCTTGAATTGTTCACCGCCGTCGACAAAACGGGCCGTCGCCGCTGCCCCCAGCTCGCGGCTGATTTCCGCGGACATCCGGCGGTGACTTGTCCAACCGAGAAACATTGTCAGTGCCCAGGTCATCACCCGATCCGAGATCATCGCCGCCGGTCTCAGCACGGACTCACCATGGGAAACCTGCAGCGACGCCACCCGGGACACAGCGATGACCTTGCGTCGCCTGGTCTTCTCGTACCAGCGCAGCGCGCTCGAGAGATCGCCGAACCTGGCGTTGGTTCCTTTCCGGAAATCCGAAAGCGCCTTGCACAGCACCATCGTGTCGAGTAGCGCCTGATTGGTCCCCTGCGCAAGGGTGGGCGGCATCGTGTGTGCGGCATCGCCGAGCAATGTCAGCGCGCCTCGGCCCGGCCGGGGAATCGGGTGCCGAAAATGCGGGTACGGCGAACGGGCCAGGTCGTCGTCGGTCAATCTCGCGAGGAGGCGATCGACCGAATCGGACCATCCGGTGAAATGGGACCGGATCACGTCGATCGGACGTTCCGGTCTGACGAAGTCCGGCGACCATGGCAAGTCGAACCACCACTGCACATCGGAACCTCCAGCCGGCCACAGGCCAAGGTTTCCGTGCTCGCCGATCATCATCAGGGCGACGTGCGGTTCGGCGACGTCCGGCAGGGCGATCAATCCCTGCCAGCTGCACCAGCCGGTCGGCTCCGCCTGTCGCGCGCCGACGATATCCCGAACCACCGAGTGCAGCCCGTCGGCGCCGATCAACAGATCCCCTTGGGCCGAGCTGCCGTCTTCGAACTCGACCCGCACTCCGTCGCGCGTACCGACCACCCCGACCGTACGGGAGTTGCATCGGATGCGATCGATCGGAAAGCCTTGCAGCAACCGTTCGAGTAAGACTCGGCGTGGGACCATCCGAACAGGTGCGCCCAACCGGTGCACCATTGCGTCGACGTCGGCAGCGGTGACCGTCCGACCCGTGGAGGTCATGACCTGCACGGCGGACAGCAGCTGACCGGCCCCGTCCATGTCGACACCCAGCTGTCCGAGCACCGTCGCGCCGTTGGACCAGATGGTTACCGCGCCGCCACCTGCCTGCACATCTGGCCGCTGGTCGAAGACAGTGACGTCATGCCCGTCGCGCAACAATCCCCGAGCAACGGAGATGCCGCTCACACCGGCGCCGATGACGAGAACTCGAAACGACCGAGTCGACGGTGAGTTCGCTACGTAAACCCGCTTCGCGGAAGGCCTGTAGCCCGGCATGTGTCGAATTCGGCTTAGTCTATGCCGGTGACCGGCGGCCGAACAGGGGGATAGCCGTGGCTCGAAACTGCCGTGAGCTGCTGCGGTGAGAGCCGTGGTGCTTCACCCGCGCGCCATCCAACTGTGGAACAACCCATTCGGGTCGTAGGCAGCACGCACCTCGGCCAGGCGCGCCATGTTCGGGTCGGTGATGAACTTCGCCGGGCGCCGGGCGAGATTCTCATCGGCGAGCGAGATCCCGGTTGCCAGATGCGACATCGCGGCCATGTTGGACGGGGCCCAGTCTCCATAGCGTGCGTCGTCGGCAGC
Source organism: Mycobacterium sp. (assembly GCA_035642975.1). Lineage (GTDB taxonomy): Bacteria > Actinomycetota > Actinomycetes > Mycobacteriales > Mycobacteriaceae > Mycobacterium. Next base: position 2,288 of record DASQRI010000310.1, on the reverse strand, counting down.
ATCGTGCCAGGCGGTGTAGAGCCCCAGGTAAATCTCGTCTTCCACGCCGTAGACCATCTCGGTGCGATCCGCGGACGGTTTCCAGCCCGCGAAGACGAAGTGCGACGGGTGCGGCGGCAACGTCTCGATGATCTTGCGGATTCCCGGTAGCAGCTCGTCGGCCGGGGCCGACGTGAACATGTTGTCGACGCTATACCGATGGCCCTCAGGGTATTTCGCCATCACTGCCGAATACCAATTGGCCAGGGTCGTCGGCATGTAGGGAAGGGTGGCAGTCGCCCGGTCGATCACCGGGCACGTGCCAAGGATCGCAAGCGCTTTCGCGGCCTCGTCGTCTGAATCGGCGAAAACCGGCGAGGCGATAGCGATCGTCGGCTCGTCGGGTCCGACTTCCGGCGCGTTGCGCGAGGTGAGGATTTGCAGTTCAACTCGATCGTCGATCTCGCCGCTGATCGAGCGGCCCCAGCTGAACACCTCGTCAGCGACGTCGACCGGGTACAGGTACAGGCACGTGCCCAGGACGGCCGGACGCCGGTGCAGTCGCAACGTGAACGAGGTGACCACGCCGAAAAAGCCCGGTCCGCTGCCGCGGGCGGCCCAGTACAGGTCGGGGTGCTGCCGCGGGTCGCAGTAAACCTTTTCGCCGTCGGCGGTGACGACCTCCAGCCCAAGCACGCTCTCGCATGCCGGCCCGACTACCTTGCTGTTCCAGCCGTATCCGCCCTGCAGGAGGTACCCGCCGAGGCGGATGCCTTCACAATGGCCGGCGGGGAAGAAAAGGCCTTGTGCATCGAGCTCGGTCGCAAAGACGCTGGCGACCTTGCCGGGCCCGACGTGCGCGGTCATCCGGTCGGCGTCGACGCTGCAGTGATCGAGGCGGCTGACGTCGAGCAGCAGGCCGCCATCGCGCAGATGGCTCGCGTTCCAGCTGTGCCCGCCTGACCGTACGCCGACGTGATGGCCGTAAGTGCGGGCATATCGAATCGCCGCCACGACGTCGTCGGCGTCCCCGGCCTGAACGATGACATCTGGAAAGCGTTCCGGCAGAATGCTATTCCATACCGTCTCGCGACGGGCTGCTTCGTATCCGTCTACACCGCGGTGGAAGAACCGCTTTGCGGTGAGTAAAGCCATTGATTTCCCTCAACTTTCGTGCGGTGGCTGGCTGATGGCTTGAGCCGCTCTGACGCCAGATAAGTCGCGACCTGACCGGCCAACGGTGTCGCGGCCAGCCGGATCGCTCGTAGCGGGCCATTGGGTGGAATGCCGTAGCCGATGGCGAACATGCCGTCGCCGAGGTGCGAGGCAAAACCGCCGCGCGGGCTGCCTTGCTCGTCGAGAACGCCAAGGTGCCCGACCAAACCGTCGAGATCGGTGCTGAAGCCGGTCGCGGCGACGATCACCTCCGGGGTGACGCCGGCGCCGTCAGCGAGGACCACGCGGTCGGATTCGACCGCCGCGACCGCGGCTACCACCTCGACGCGGCCGGCCCGTACCGCGTCGACAAGCTCATCGGCAAGGGTGGGAATGCGGCCTCGTTGTTCCACCGTCGCCTTCAGTCCGAGTGGCGGTCGGTGGAAGCCGTAAACCGACAGGTCGCCGAACAGCAGACGGTTCATGCGCGCGGTCGGCGGATCGATGATGCGCGCGGGAACCCGGGCGAACAGCTCCAGGAAGAGGTCCGACGGAATCGGCCCGATGGCACGTCGCACCAGGTGTGGTGGTGTGCGTACCGACAGCCACACCTTGCGAGCACCGCAGTTAGCCAGCTGGACCGCGATGTCGGCGGCCGAATTGCCGGCGCCGACAACGAGCACATCGCGGCCGCTGAAGGGCCAAGCGTTGGAAAAGTCCCCAGAATGCACGAGCTCGCCGGTGAAATGATCGAGGCCGGGCCAGGGCGGGACGATTGGCGTTCGGTACCTGCCGGTGGCCAGCACGACGGCTGGTGTTTGGATTTTCCCCGACGAGGTGTCGACCAGCCAGCCCCCCGCCGCGCGGTCGATGCGATTGACCTCGGATTGCAGCTGCAGCCTGATGTCCTGTTGCCGCACGTAGCGGTCGAAGTAGCGGACCATGTCTTCCTTGGTCGGCCAACGGCCAGCCTTCAGAGGAATCCGCTGTCCAGGAAGGTGCGACAAGAAACCATTGGTGTTGAGGCGGAAGTTGTCATAGCGAGTGCGCCACGAAACCGCCGGGGCGGCCGCCTTCTCGACGACTAGCGCCGAAATACCGTGACGGTGCTCGAGCTCGCGTGCGACAGCGAGACCGGAGGGTCCGGCTCCGAT
>DASQRI010000309.1:0-6842 GCA_035642975.1 Mycobacterium sp. | reverse complement strand
AGCCGCGACCAACACCTACTGAAAGACAGCGCTATGCCGGGTCAGCTTCTGGCGCAACCGTACGGTTCTAGGATCCGCCACGAAGATGAGAAAAACCCGTCCGCCATTTTGATGAGAATTCTGCAAACCCGCAGACAGGGGCATCGCGATCGCCACGCAGTTTGAGAACCTACAACCTCCGAATCAGCAGCTGGCTGGGGGTCGTCGCTGCGCTGGGGCTCGCCCCGCACGCCGGCGCCGATCCACCGACCCCGTATGTGAAGCTCCCCCATGTGATCTGCGAGGTCGAGGTGGACAACGCCGTCTGCGAGGGTGTCTTCCCGCAGGCGCCCGTTGATCCCTGCATCGCCCCCAAGTGTCCGGAGGTCCTGCACATGGATCAGGCCGTGGTTGACGCCGACGGCACCCTCAAGTGGCGAGACGCGAACATCGGCGATCCCGAAACAGCAGGCCCGGGCTGGTCCGTTCTCGGCGCCGGCCAGACATACCAGGTCAACGGTTGGACGGTGCAGCGCAACGACGATGGCAACTCCACCTTCACGAATGACGCGACTGCACACGGCATGGCCCTTGAAGTTCTCGGTGGCAGGGGACCGATGGGTGAATTCCAAACCGCGGTAAGTGCATTCTGAATGCAAAGGAAACCATGAAGCAAATTGCGGTACTAGCAAGCGCAGCAATAATTTTCGCACCGGTAGCGAGCGCTGACTTTCCCGGCCTCGCCCCTTTCGTCGGGACCTGGCAGAAACACGACGACAAGCTGGTGATCGACAGCAACGGTACGGGTGTCGATACCTACCCGGACCGCACGGAATGTCCGGGTTGCTCGGACAGTGATGCGCCGACCGGCACGTTCACCTTCACGCTGCTTTCCGCAGAGGAAGGCGTGGCGACCGGAAGCGTCACTGCCACTTCCGATCCAGCGAAACACGCCATCGGTGAACCGGTGACGGCCACCATTTCCGACGGCACGCCGGGGAAGCTCTTGCAGGTCGCCGTCGCCGGCTTTCCGCATTTACCGTTCTGCGATAGCAACGCACTAGCAACCGGCCAGTGTGGTCCCTGACTTCGAAATGTCCTATCGGGAACGTGTGAGCTCGCCGGGACCGAAGAAGTTGCTGGCCCTCGACGGCGGTGGCATTCGAGGTGTGATCACCCTGGAGGTGCTGCGGCGGCTTGAATCGATGCTGGCCGAGCAGCTCGGCGCGGGAGACGATTTCGTGCTGGGCGACTATTTCGACTACATCGGCGGAACCAGTACCGGGGCCGTGATCGCCGCCGGGCTTGCCAAGGGGCTCCCGGTGGCAGAAATACTGGACCTCTACATGACGCGGGGCGAGGAGATGTTTGATCACGCGTCGCTTCGTCTTCGCTACCACTACCGTTACGGTAGCCTGCGGCTTCGGCATCAGTTGCAGGACATGCTTGGTAAGGACACCACGTTAGGCAGCGACGAGTTGAAGACGCTGCTGCTGATCGTGGTGCGCAACGCGACCACGGATTCACCTTGGCCGCTGAGTAACAACCCCAATGCGCTCTTCAACGACGCCAGCCGCGCAGACAATAATCTGGCCATCCCGCTCTGGCAGTTGGTGCGAGCCAGTACCGCTGCCCCAACCTATTTCCCGCCCGAGGTCTTTGCGATTGAGGGGCGCGATTACGTCTTCGTCGACGGGGCGTTGACGACGTACAACAATCCCGCTTTCCAGCTCTTTCTGATGGCGACCCATGATGCGTATCGGTTGAGCTGGACTGCAACGGAATCCGATCTTCTGCTGGTCTCGGTGGGCACGGGTAACTGTCCCAAGGGGCACGACAATCTGCGACCGGACTCGATGAATCTGTTGTTCAACGCCGCTTCGGTTCCGGCCGCGTTGATGCATGCCGCGCTCAACGAGCAGGACATGTTGTGTCGGGTGTTCGGCCGCTGTCGACACGGTGCGTCGATGAATCTGGAGTTGGGGAACCTGATGCACCACGAGGGGCTGCTGAACCAGCGCCTGTTCAGCTATGTGCGCTACAACACGGAGCTGACGCGCCGAGGTCTTGACGAGTTAGGTCTTTATGACGTTGTCCCCGAGCAGGTTCAGAAGTTGGATTCCATTCAACATGTCGGTGAGCTGAGCCGGGTGGGGCAGGCCGCCGCGCGGGACGTGGCCCCGGAACACTTTGCCGGATTCCTGTAGGCAGGGAAGGCGCGAGGCAAAAACCACCCCCAGCCCTGCGCATACGGATGTGGCAGAAGGGACTACTGCGACGCCAAGCCGGGCGTCAGACTCCCGCGCCCGGGTTCAGGATGCCCAGCGGGTCCAATGCGTCTTTGATGCGGCGGTTCAGTGCCATGGCGTCGGGTCCGAGATAGCCCTCCAGCCATGGGCGTTTCAACCGCCCGACGCCGTGTTCGCCGGTGATCGTGCCGCCCAGCTGCAGGGCGAGGTTCATGATCTCTCCGTAGGCCAGCTGGGCTCGCTCACTCATCGCGGGGTCGGCGGGGTCGTAGACGATCAGCGGATGGGTGTTGCCGTCGCCGGCATGGGCGATCACCGAGATCATCAGGTCGCGTTCGGCGGCGATCCGCGCGATCCCGCCGACCAGGTCGGCCAGTGCGGGCAGCGGCACGCCGACGTCTTCGAGGAGCAGCGGGCCCTTCTCCTCGACCGCCGGAATCGCGAACCGGCGGGCGGCCACAAAAGCCTCGCCCTCGTCCGGGTCGTCGGTCGAAAACACCTCGGTTGCACCGCATTCGGAGAACGTCGCGGCCATGAATGCGGCGTCTTCGCTACCGGCGTTACCGCGTTCGTCGGAGGCGCCGAGCAGCAGCCCGGCGGCGCCGCGGTCCAGGCCCATCCGCAGCTTGTCTTCCACGGCGTTGATCGCCACCGAATCCATGAACTCCAGCATCGCGGGGCGCAGCCGCGCGGTCACCGCGAGCACCGCGTCGGCGGCGGCTTCGATCGACGCGAAATTGGCGACCACGGTGCTCAACGGCTGCTGCTTGGGCACCAGCCGCAGCGTCACCTCGGTGATCACGCCGAGCACCCCTTCGCTGCCGACGAACAGCTTCGTCAGGCTCAGGCCGGCAACGTCTTTGAGCCGCGGGCCGCCCAGCCGGACCGCGGTGCCGTCCGCCAGCACCACCTGCAGGCCGAGCACGTAGTCGGTGGTGACGCCGTATTTCACACAGCACAGCCCGCCCGCGTTGGTCGCGATGTTGCCGCCGATGCTGCAGATCTCATAGGACGACGGGTCGGGTGGATACCACAGGCCGTATTCGGCGACCGTCTTCTTCACCTCGGCGTTGAGCAGCCCGGGTTGGCAGACCGCGATGCGGGTGACCGGGTCGACGACGATATCGAGCATCTTCTCGGTGGACAGCACAATCCCGCCGTCCACCGCGGTGGCACCGCCGGACAGGCCGGTGCCCATCCCGCGCGTCACCACCGGAACCTGGTGGGCGCTGGCCCACCGCAGGATGGTCTGGATTTCTTCGGTGCGCCGCGGACGCACCACGGCCGTCGGCTTTCCAGCCGACGGATCCAGGGCACGGTCCTGTCGATAGGACTCGGTCACCGCGGGATCGGTGACCACCATCCCTTCGGGTAGCTGGGCGATCAGGCCGGCCAGCACATCCGCGACCATGGAGGCGATCCTACGGACACCGGCCTGCGGCGTTCGTGCACAGTAGAGCGGTGACCCTCGCCCACCCACGCACCGGAGCGCTGTTCGACTCGCCGGTGCCGCCGGGCTCGGGGTGGCCCGGCGATCCGGCGACCGCCCGCACGGCGGTGGCGTCGGAGCCGGCGCAGGTGACCGCGATGGCGGAGGCCGTCGAGTCGGCCGCGCAGCTCGACGCCGAGGTGTCGGTGTGCCGGGCCTGCCCGCGGTTGGTCGAGTGGCGTGAGCAGATGGCGCTCACCAAGCGGCGGTCGTTCGCCGACCAGCCGTATTGGGGCAGGCCGGTTCCGGGGTGGGGTGCCGAGCGCCCGCGGCTGATGATCGTCGGGCTGGCCCCGGCCGCCCAGGGCGCCAACCGGACCGGCCGGGTGTTCACCGGCGACCGGTCCGGGGATGTGCTGTTCGCGTCCATGCATCGGGCCGGTTTGGCGAGCTCGCCGACCAGCGTGGACGCCGCCGACGGTCTGACGCTCAACGGCACCCGGGTGGTGGCCGCGGTGCGGTGCGCGCCACCGGCCAACGCGCCGACGCCGGCCGAGCGGTTGACCTGTGCGCCCTGGTTGACCGCCGAGTGGCGGCTGACCGGCGGCGACGTGCGGGTTATCGTGGCGCTGGGCGCATTTGGTTGGCGCTCGGCGTTGGACATGGTCCGTTCCGGGGGTGGCGAGGTTCCCCGACCGCTACCGAAGTTCGGCCACGGCGCCGCGGCGACCTTGCAGGCCGCCCACGGGGAGGTCGTGTTGCTGGGCTGCTATCACCCCAGTCAGCAGAACACCTTCACCGGCAAGCTGACCACCGCGATGCTCGACGACGTGTTCGGTCGGGCGAGAAAGATGTCAGGTATTCGATGACGACGGTTCTGGTCTCCGGAGCAAGCATCCTCGCCGGCGAGCTGGCCGCCGCCGGCGACCACGAACGCGGGTTTGCCAACTACGATGCCGAGTTTCGCGGCTATGTCGAACGCAACCAGACGCTGGTCGACGTCGACGAGGAACTCGACGGAAGTCCGATCGCGCCGGATGACTTCCACCGCGTCGTGCACTCGATCGAGCCCAAGGATTACTAGCGGGGAACGTTCAGCCGGCGAAAGGCGTTGACCTGCTCATGCGGCTTTCCGTACTTGATCTCGTGCCAGTCCGCACCGACCAGACCACCTCGGATGCGCTGGCGGCCACCGTGCGTCTGGCGCAAACCGCCGACCGGCTGGGCTTCACGCGTTACTGGGTCGCCGAGCACCACAACATGCCCTCGGTGGGTGCGACCAGCCCGCCGGTGCTGATCGCCTATCTCGCGGCGCAGACCTCGCAGCTGCGGCTGGGCTCCGGTGGGGTGATGTTGCCCAATCACGCGCCGCTGGCCGTCGCCGAGCAGTTTGCGCTGCTGGAAGCCGCTGCCCCGGGCCGTATCGACCTCGGCATCGGCCGCGCGCCCGGCTCGGATCCGGTGACGTCGTTCATGCTGCGCGGCGCCGCCGGACGCGACGACCGTGACATCGACCAGTTCCCGCAGTACCTCGACCACGTCCGGGCGATGATGAGCGCCCGCGGAGTCCCCGTGCAATTGCGCGACGGCGATTACATCCTCAAGGCCACTCCGGCCGCGGCCAGCGAGCCGCGGCTGTGGCTGCTCGGGTCGTCGATGTATTCGGCGCGGCTGGCCGCGGCCAAAGGGCTGCCCTACGTGTTCGCACATCACTTCTCCGGCAAGGGAACCGAAGAGGCCCTCGCGCTGTACCGCTCGGAGTTCGTGCCCAGCGAGCTGGCCGCCGAGCCGGTGACGTTCCTGACGGTCAACGCGACGGTGGCCGAAACCCACGACGAGGCAATGGCATTGATGCGGCCCAACCTGCACATGATGGCCCGGCTGCGAACCGGGCAACCGTTGGGGCCGCTGGAGCTCGTCGAGGATGTCGGCGGCGCCGAGCTGACACCGCAGCAGCAGGACATCGTCGAAAGCGGGCTGCACCGGGCGGTTCTCGGGACACCCGCCGAGGCCGCCGAACAGCTCCACGCGCTGGCGCAGCGGTTCGAGGTCGACGAGGTGATGGTGCACCCGGTCGCGTCAGCGCACCGCGGCACCGATCCTGCGACCGCCCCGGCCCGTGAGACCACGCTGGAGCTGTTGGCCAAAGAGCTCTTCTAGCCTGACCGGTTGCTCGCCCCTTCTCCGCGCCGAACGTGAAACTGTTGCGAAAAAACCCGCGAAATCCCGCAACGGTTTCACGCTCGGCGCTAATGCGGGCTGAGGACGACGACCGGGATGGGCCGCGACGTCTTCCTCTGGTAGGCCTCGTACCGGTTGCTGTTGTTCTTGTTGACGATCTCCCACAGCCGGGCGTACTCCGGGTCGTCGGGCAGCACGGGTTTCGCGGTGACGCCGAAACGCTTTGGCCCAACGTTGATTTCGACGTTCGGGTTGGCCTTCAGGTTGTGATACCAGCCTGGTGCCTTCGGGTCGCCACTCTTCGATGCGACGACCAAATAGTTGGCGCCGTCGCGGGCATAGGTCAGCGACGTGGTGCGGGCCTTGCCCGTCTTGGCCCCGACGGTGTGCAGCAGCAGGCTGGGAATGCCCAGCGTCCGATGCCCGATCCAGCCGTTGGTGTTGCGATAAACGGCGTCGTGTACGCGCAACACCTGCGGCAGCAAAGTCTGTTCAACGAAGGACGGAAGAGGCATACGCCCAGTATTACCGCCCGGCGTCGATCTCCGCCAGAGCGTCCCGCAGGATCTGACCGGTCGCCTCCCGGTCGGGGTCGCGGCGCAGCAGCATCCCCTTGGCGACGGACAGCTTGTCGCCGTTGCGCCGTGGCAGCACGTGCAGGTGAATGTGGAACACCGACTGGAACGCGGCCCGGCCGTCGTTGATGCCGATGTTGGTGGCGTCGGCTAACTCCGTCGCCCGCGCCGCCTTGGCGATGCGCTGTCCGATCGTCACCATGTCAGCCACGGTTTCCGGCGGGGTGTCGGTGAGGTCCACCGAGTGCTGCTTGGGGATCACCAGGGTGTGGCCGCGGGTGAACGGGCGGATGTCGAGGATGGCCAGATAGCCGTCATCTTCATAGATGCGGATGGCCGGGGCCTGGCCGGCGACGATCGCACAGAACACACACGACATGCCGACACGTTATCGGAGCGCTGCGGCCATCGCGCTGATCGCCTTGTCGA
>DASQRI010000308.1:0-9092 GCA_035642975.1 Mycobacterium sp. | reverse complement strand
GGGGTGGCGCCGGTGACCGCGACGTTGCGGTACGCCTCGGCCAGTGCGAGTTGAGCACCGGTATAGGGATCCAGCAGCGTGTAGCGGCCCGATGCGTCGGTCGACACCGCGACACCGCGGCCGGTCGTCTCGTCGACGCGCAGCACGCCGCCGTCGGCGTGCTCGGCCAGCACGGTGTTGCCGCGCACATAGCGGTCGTATTGCTCGGTGATGAATGCGCGGCTGCACAGATGCGGACTGCCCAGCAACGCAAGCAAAGTCGCGCGCATTTCATCACCGGTGGCCGGCCGCTGCAGGCTGGTCGAGCGGTCGGCGTTGAGCGCATCCTGCGATTCGGGGCGAGCGACGGGGCGGTGATACACCGGGCCCTCGTGGGCCACGGTACGGGGCGGCACGTCGACGACCGTCTCGCCGTGCCACGAGATCCGCAACCGGTCACCCTCGGTGACCTCGCCGATCGTGGTGGCCAGCACCTCCCACTTGCGGCACACCGTCAAGAAGGCGTCCACGTTCTCCGGCGCGACGACCGCGCACATCCGTTCCTGCGACTCGCTGCAGAGCACTTCGGCCGGGGTCATGTTCTTGGTGCGCAGCGGAACCCTATCCAGCTCGATGACCATGCCGCCGTCACCGGCCGACGCCAACTCCGATGTCGCACAGGATATTCCAGCACCGCCGAGATCCTGGATGCCGATCACCAGACCGGCCGCATACAACTCGAGGCAGCACTCGATGAGCACCTTCTCCATGAACGGGTCGCCGACTTGAACCGACGGCAATTTTTTGCGACCCGATCCAGACTCGTCGCCGCCGAAGGTTTCCGACGCCAGCACCGACACGCCGCCGATCCCATCGAGGCCGGTCCGCGCACCGAACAGGATGATCTTGTTCCCGGCGCCGGAGGCGAACGCCAGATGCAGGTCCTCTTGCCGGAGCACACCGATGCACAACGCGTTCACCAACGGGTTGCCGGCATAGCAGGCGTCGAAGACGGTTTCCCCGCCGATGTTGGGCAGGCCCAGCGAGTTGCCGTAGCCGCCGATGCCGCGCACCACGCCGTCGAGCACGCGCCGGGTGTCCGGGGCGTCGGCGGGGCCGAACCGCAGCTGGTCCATCACCGCCACCGGACGCGCGCCCATCGCCATGATGTCGCGGACGATGCCGCCGACCCCGGTGGCCGCGCCCTGGTAGGGCTCGACGTAGGACGGGTGGTTGTGCGATTCGACTTTGAAGGTGACCGCCCAACCGTCACCGATGTCGACGACGCCGGCGTTCTCACCGATGCCGGCCAGCATGCCGGCCCGCATCTCCTCGGTGGTGGTCTCGCCGAAGTACCGCAGGTGGACCTTGGACGACTTGTAGGAGCAGTGCTCGCTCCACATCACCGAGTACATGGCCAGCTCGGCGTCGGTCGGCCGGCGTCCCAGGATGTCGCGGATCCGCTGATATTCGTCGTCTTTGAGGCCCAGTTCGCGGAACGGCTGCGGCTGATCAGGGGTGGCCGCGGCCCGCTCGACGGTATCGGTTGCGTGAGTGAGCCCAGACGTCACGGGAACAGTCTAAGTTGCTTGGCCCCGCAGCCACCGACAACACAGGCACCGACGGCGCCGCTACCCCGTGCCGGCCACACAGAAGGCGTTGCCGGACGGGTCGGCGAGCACCACCCAGCGGAAGTTGTCGCCGATGCGGTGCCGGCCGACCTCGGTGGCTCCCGCGGCCGTGAGCCGGCTCACCTCGGCGTCGACGTCGGCGGCGCCGAAATCCAGGTGTACCCGGTTCTTGCCGGGTGTGGGGTCGTCAACCTTCTGGAAACCCAGTCGCGGCCCATCCGATCGGATGACCGCAATGAATTCGCCGGGAATCAGTTCCTGCGTCTCGCCTTCGAACTGCTCGGCCCACCAGTCCGCCAGCTTGGCGGGGTCGCTGCAGTCGAAGGTCACCATCTCCACGTTGAGTGCCATACCGGGATCGTAGGTCAGCCCGGTGACAAGAATGCCCGTAACGCCGCGGCGTAGGCGGGAACATCGTTGGCGCCCATGAATTCCCGTGCCGAGTGCATGGCCAGCTGGGGCGCACCGACGTCGACGGTCGGGATGCCGGTCCGTGCCGACGTCATCGGACCGATCGTCGAGCCGCACGGCAGGTCGGCGCGGTGCTCGTAACGCTGCAGCGGCACGCCGGCCTGCTGGCATGCCAGCGCGAACGCCGCGGCGGTGCGGCCGTCGGTGGCGTAGCGCAGATTCGGGTGCACCTTGAGCACCGGTCCGCCGTTGACCGCGATGAGGTGCCCGGGCTCGTGGCGCTCCGGATAGTTGGGGTGGGTGGCGTGCGCCATGTCCGCCGAAGCCACCATCGATCCCGGTAGTCGGCGCAGAAAGTCCGCCCGTCCGCCGCCGCCGGCCAGCACGATGCGTTCCAGCGCGGTCAGCAGCAGCTCGGAGTCGGCACCGTGATCCGAAGTGGAGCCGACCTCCTCGTGGTCGAACAGCGCGAGCACCGGCACGTGTTCGGCGGGCGTGGCCTCCAGGAAAGCCTCCAGGCCCGCGTAGCAGGAGGCTTGGTTGTCCAGCCGCGGTGCGCTGACGAACTGGTCGTCGATGCCCGTCAGCCGCGATGGAGTCAGGTCGTGGGTCATCAGGTCGGCGCCCAGCACGTCGTCGGGATCGACGCCGGCCCGCTCGGCGACGTAACCGACGAACGATCGGGCTGCGCCGCCGGCTGCCCACACCGCGTTGACGTGGCGTTGCGGATCCAGGGTGAGCGACTTGCGGTCCTCGGCCAGGTGGATGGCCAGCTGCGGCACCCGCAGGATCGGGTCATCGATGCGCACCAGCCGGTGTGCGATGCCCCCGGGGTTGTGGTCGTCACGCACCGACAGCCGCCCGCTGACGCCCAGGTCGCGGTCCAGCCAGGAATTCAGCCACGCGCCGCCGTAGGGCTCCAGGGCCACCATCCGCCAACCCGCGATCTCACGGTCGGGATGTTGCTTGACCCGTAGGTTCGGGCTGTCGGTGTGGCCGCCGACGACCCGAAACGGTCGCCTGCCGGCGTCGTCGCCGCTGTCCCAGGCCACCAGCGAGGCGGCCCGCACCGTGAAGAACTTGCCCGCCTGCGGCCACTCGTCCGCCTCGGCGAGTTCTGTGTAGCCGGCGGAGCGCAGCCGAGAGGCCACGGTGGCGCAGACGTGGAACGGCGACGGGGACGCGTCGATGAACTCGCACAAACCCTGCGCCGTGGCGGCCATGCGCCCATCTTTTCATCACGGGCTGACCTGAAACGTTAGGGTCGAACCCGTGCCCGCCCCGCAACCCCAACCGGTGCTCGCGCCGCTGACGCCGGCTGCGATCTTCCTGGTTGTCACGGTCGACGAGGGCGGCGAAGAGGTCGTGCACGACGCGCTGCCGGATATCTCGGGGCTGGTGCGGGCGACCGGGTTCCGTGACCCCGCCAAGAATCTGTCGGTGATCGCGTCGATCGGCTCCCAGGCCTGGGACCGGTTGTTCGAGGGTCCGCGGCCGGCTGAGCTGCATCCGTTCGTCGAGCTGGACGGCCCGCGGCACACCGCCCCGGCCACGCCCGGTGACCTGTTGTTCCATGTCCGGGCCGAGACACTGGACGTGTGCTTCGAGTTGGCCAATCACATTCTGCGGTCGATGGACGGCGCGGTGACCGTGGTCGACGAGGTGCACGGTTTCCGATTTTTCGACAGTCGTGATCTGCTCGGATTCGTCGACGGGACCGAGAATCCCGATGGCGCGCTGGCGGTTTCGGCCACCACTGTCGGCGACGAGGATCCGGACTTCGCTGGTTCGTGCTACGTGCACGTGCAGAAGTATCGGCACGACATGGGCGCTTGGGATTCGTTGCCGGTCACCGAGCAGGAGCAGGTGATCGGCCGGACCAAGCTGGAGGACCTCGAGCTCGACGACGACGAGAAGCCGGCCAATGCGCACATCGCGTTGAACGTCATCACCGACGACGACGGCACCGAGCTGAAAATCGTGCGGCACAATATGCCCTTCGGTGAGCTCGGCAAGGGCGAATTCGGCACGTACTTCATCGGCTACTCGCGCACGCCACAGGTCACCGAGCAGATGCTGCGCAACATGTTCCTCGGTGATCCGCCCGGCAATACCGACCGCATCCTGGACTTCTCCACCGCCGTGACCGGCGGATTGTTCTTCTCCCCCACCGTCGACTTCCTCGACGATCCGCCGCCGCTGCCGGGTTCACCGCAAGCGGCGCCGGCGGCTTTAAGTGTGCCCGCAGATGGCTCATTGGCGATCGGCAGTTTGAAAGGAATCCCGCAATGAACAACCTCTACCGCGATCTGGCGCCGATCACCGAAGAAGCGTGGGAAGAAATCGAATTGGAGGCGACGAGGACCTTCAAACGTCACATCGCCGGTCGGCGCGTCGTCGACGTGAGCGATCCCGGCGGACCGGTCACGGCGGCGGTCAGCACCGGACGACTGCTCGACGTCAAAGCTCCCACCGACGGTGTGGTCGCGCACCTGCGGGCCAATAAACCCCTTGTCCGGCTTCGGGTTCCGTTCACTTTGTCACGCTCGGAGATCGATGACGTGGAACGTGGCTCGCAGGACTCCGATTGGGATCCAGTGAAGGCGGCCGCCAAGAAGCTGGCTTTCGTCGAGGACCGCGCGATCTTCGAGGGCTACGCCGCCGCGTCGATCGAGGGAATCCGCACCGCCAGCTCGAACAAACCACTGACCTTGCCCGATGACCCTGGCTTAATTCCCGACATCATCACGCAGGCGCTGTCCGAACTGCGGCTGGCTGGTGTCGACGGCCCGTATTCGGTGCTGCTGTCCGCCGACGTCTACACCAAAGTGAGCGAAACCACCGAGCACGGGTATCCGATCCTCGAACACATCAATCGGCTGGTCAACGGCGACATCATCTGGGCCCCGGCCATCGACGGCGCCTTCGTTTTGACCACCCGCGGTGGCGACTTCGACCTGCAACTGGGCACCGACGTATCGATCGGCTACCTGTCGCATGACGCGGACGCCGTGCAGCTGTACCTGCAGGAGACCCTGACGTTCTTGTGCTACACCGCCGAAGCCTCAGTCGCGCTCAGCCCGTAGCGATTACTGCGGAGATCGGGCACGGTCACGCTTCGTAGGTGACCTGATACCAGTGCCGCACCGGCTTATGGCTCTTGTCAGCTCGACCGGTGTCCGTCGCGCTCACCACGTCGACGTCGGTCAGCTCCGGATTGTGCGCCTCGATGTATCGCTCCAACTCGTGCAGGAGTGCGCGGTGCGGCTGATCCGGGTTGGCGAGCGCCTTTGTGGTGTGTGTTTGCGCCACGCAACGGATTATGCCGACACGCGTCCCAATTGGCTAGGTCAGCGGCTCGCCGCCGTCGACCCGCAGTGTCATGCCGGTCATGAAGGTGTTGGTCATCGCGAACAACACCGCTCCGGCGATGTCGTCGGGGGTTCCTATCCGACCCGCCGGGTTGTGGGCGGCGATGTGTTTGAAGTAATCGCGCTTGCCGTCCTCGCCCATCGCGTCCCAGGCGCCCGTATCGATCACTCCGGGTGAAACCGCGTTGACCCGGATCGGAGCCAGTTCGACCGCCAGCCAGCGGGTCAGGAAATCGACCGCGCCGTTGGTGATACCCACGCCGAGATAGCCGACGTTGAGCTTGAAGGCATGCACCCCGGAGAACAACACCAACGAGCCGTCCGGGTTGATCTGCGGTGCAAAGTGTTTGGCCAGCATTGTAGGTCCGATGACCTTGGTGTCAAACGACTGCAGCAGGTTCTGGCGCTGTAGGTCGGCCAGGTTCCCACGGGCACGAGCAGACGCGGTCGATACCACATGATCCACCGCACCGACCCGGTCGGCGAGTGCGGCGATCGACTCGTCGTCGGTGATGTCGAGGGTCTCGGCGCTGATGTCAGGGTGGTCGTAGGCAGCGGCGAGTTTCGCCTGATCGCGTCCGGCCACGATGACGCGCGCACCCTCGGATTGCGCTGCCAAGGTGACGGCGCGCGCGATTCCGCTGCCACGGCCGACTACCAGGACTGTCTTGTCCCGCAACGCGTTAGCCATCGACAGCCGCTCCTACCCGATCCTAGTGAAATGGGATGGCCGACCCATAATATGCATCGGCACCGGGTCGGTCAACCGTTGCGACGCCTCTTGCCAGCCGCTCGTTTTGGTGCATAATGGGTTAATCATCCCAAAATGGTTTGGGCCAGACGAGCGGCCCCAGGAGGAACCTCATGACAGTCGTCCATTATCGCTACGCCACCGTCGCCGGTCATCGGCTGTTCTTCCGCGAAGCCGGTGATCCCGAATCACCCACGCTGGTGTTGCTGCACGGATTTCCGACCAGCTCGTACATGTTCCGCAATCTGGTTCCCGCACTCGCCGGCCGCTATCACGTCATTGCGCCGGACCATTTGGGCTTCGGCCTGTCCGACGCGCCACCGGTTGAGGAGTTCGACTACACCTTCGATGCCCTGACCGAGTTGACCGAGGGCCTGCTACACACGCTGGGCATCGACAAGTACGCGATATACGTGCAGGACTACGGTGCCCCGATCGGCTGGCGGCTGGCCTTGCATAACCCGTCCGCGATCACCGCGATCATCAGTCAGAGCGGAAACGCTTATGACGCGGGCTTTGTGGACAGCTTCTGGAAGGTTGTGCGGGCCTACCAAGATGAGCAGACCGCCGCAAACGAAGCGGCGGTGCGGCAATTCCTCACCCTGGACGCCACCCGGTGGCAGTACCTCACCGGTGTGCCCGACGAGACGCTGGTAGATCCCGGGTCCTGGTATCACGACTACACGCTGATCTCTCGGCCCGGCAATGACTTGGTGCAGTTGAAACTGCTGCGGGACTACGCGACCAACGCGCCGATGTACCCACACGTGCAGGAATACTTCCGCACCAGCCGCGTGCCGTTGCTGGCGGTGTGGGGTCGCGGTGACGAGATCTTCGGCCCGGCAGGGGCTGAAGCGTTCGCCGGCGATCTGCCCGATGCCGAGATCCATCTCCTCGACGGCGGTCATTTCCTGCTGGAGTCAGCATTGGACGACGTCGCCGATTTGATGCGTAACTTCCTCGCGAAGGTTCATGTAGCCGCCTGAGAACGACCGGCGGACTGGGCCGGCGGGGCCGACATCCGCGGTCGCACTGGGCTGCATATCCCATAACCGGAGGCGGTAGCAGGATAGCCTGACGAAATGGGCGACCTGGATGTTCACCACGAACAACGGTTGACCCCCAAGGGCCGGGCCACCCGCGACCGAATCGTGCAAGCCGCCGCCGAGCTGATCGTCGACGAGGGCTTGTCGGCGACCAACATGGAGCGGGTGCGCACGGCCGCGTCGGTCAGCGGCTCTCAGCTCGCGCACTATTTCGCCGACAAGAGTGCGCTCATCCGCGCCGTCATCCGGCGTCAAATCGATGTGGTGCTCGATTTTCATCGGCAGCCGAAGCTTGGGGACTTGGATTCTTTCGGCGACTTCGAGCGGTGGATCGACCTCAACATGCGTTACTTGAGGCAGATCGGAACCTCAGGCGGCACACCGACTTACCATGCCCTCAACGCGCAGCTGGCGAAATCCGACGACACCACGCGGGCGACGTTGGCGGCCGGTTACTGGCAGTGGATCGAGCTGCTCGAGGCAGCGATCGGGCGAATGAAAGAGCGCCGCGTTCTGACCGCCGGAGCCGACCCGCGAAAGTTGGCGTTGACCGTGGTCAGCGCTCATCAAGGCGGTGCCACGTTGGCGTTCACCTATCGGGCGGAGTGGCCGCACGCCGACGCCACTCGATTCGCGGTCAACTATCTGCGGACATTCGCTACCGACCCCGCCGAACGCGCCCCACGCCCGCCACGGCGCGTTCGTGGGCGGCGCTTGAAGACAACGGCGACATCGTGAATGACGACAGCCCAGCGCAATTCACCCGCAAGGGGCTCGCGACGCGTGCGCGCATCGTGACCGCAGCAGCCCGGCTGATATTCGACCGCGGCGTGGCCGGCACCAGCATCGAGGAGGTACGCACCGCCGCCCAGGTAGGCGGGTCACAGATTTCGCATTACTTCCACGACAAACGCGATCTGACCCGTCACGTCATCGCTTCCCGGCGTGCCGATGTCGTTGCCTTCCATACTCAATCGCGACTCGGCGCACTCGACAGCATCGATGACTTGCAAGCCTGGGCCGACGCGTGCATCGCCGATATCGACACCGTGTACCGCAAAGGCGGATGCATCTACGGTTCTCTGGCCGGCGAGTTGATCGAATCCGACGACGAAGTCCACGGCGATCTCGCGGCCGGGTACGACCAGTGGCTTGAGCTGTTCAAGGTCGGCCTGACCGCGATGCGGCGCCGCGGCGATCTGCGACCGGACGCCGACCCGCGACACCTGGCCGCGTCGCTCGTCATCGCCCACCAGGGCGGCGCGATGCTCACGCACGCCACGGGTGAGGCAGAACCGCTACAAGTGGCCGTCAACGCTGCGGTCGACTACGTCCGCTCGTTCGCGACACCACCCAAGCCGCCGAGATCCAGCGGCGGTTAGTGTTCTTTGGTCCCAACGGTTTTCGTCGCCTGAATGTCAGGCCTGAGAAAGCCGGCGAGACACGAACAAATAAGCACCATCCCCGCCACCGGCCATTTGAGTGCGACCAGCGCGGCGGCCGTGAATACACCAATGGTGATGACCGATCGCATCCGCAGCATGCGACCTATCAGCTGCGAGACGTCCTCGTGGGCGGGTCGATCGACCGCCTCCCAATAGAGCGCGACATAGGTGATATTGACCACGACGAATACTGCCGCGTACAGCGCAACCGGGTCCGCGGCCAGCCTGCTGTCCGCGATCCACTCGGTAGTGAACGGAATCAGCGACGCCGAGAAAAGATGTGCGAAGTTCGACCAGACCAACCGCGGCGTCACCTCTTCCGCATAGCTGAACAACTGGTGGTGGTTCACCCAAACAATCGCGATGAACACGTAACTGACCAAATAGCTCAGTCCCGTCGGCCAAAGCGGTAGCAGCGCGGTGAAGCTGGTGGCCTTCGGCGGCGCGAGCTGCAGGAC
>DASQRI010000307.1:0-3907 GCA_035642975.1 Mycobacterium sp. | reverse complement strand
TTGAGCACCAGGTCACGGGCCTCACGCATGATGCGCATCCGGTCGTCGAACTCGCCCATCGTCTCGTCGATCAGGTCGAAGCTGCCCCCCGAGGAGAACGCCTTGCCCTCACCGCGAACCAAAACCGCCCGCACGTCGGGGTCGCGGCCGATGGCCGGCCAGATGTCGGCGAGGTCGCGGTGCATCTGCGGGCCCACCGAATTGAGTCCGGGCGCGTCGAGAACCAGGTGCAGCACGCCATGGTCGGCGCGCTCGATTCGCAGGCTTGGAAACTCGTCGTAGCTGACTTCTGGGTGACGGACTGGCATCCCGGCTCCTGACATCTGGCTCAACGGCCTTTACCGACGACGAGGTTACGCAGGCCCGGAGTGCCTGCTCACCGGACCCGTCAGCGTCAACCGCTGGTCGTGGCAGCATTGACCTTGATGAGTGACCGTCGCGAGCTTCCCGAATCGCCGTATCTGGCCGCGGCCGCGGGCCGCAAACCGCACCGGGTGCCGGTGTGGTTCATGCGGCAAGCCGGTCGATCATTGCCCGAATACCGCGCGCTGCGGGCACAACACACCATGATGGCGGCCTGTTTCGACGCCGCACTGATCGCCGAGATCACCCTGCAACCAGTACGCCGGCATGATGTCGACGCCGCGATCCTGTTCTCCGACATCGTGGTGCCGTTGCGTGGCGCTGGTGTCGACGTGGACATCGTCGCCGACGTCGGGCCGGTCATCGCGGCGCCGGTGCGCACCGCCGCGGACGTCGACGCCTTGAAACCTCTCGAACCCCAAGGGGTGCAGCCGGTTTCCGACGCGGTCTCGCTGCTGGTGCGTGCGCTGGGCGAGGTTCCGTTGATCGGATTTGCCGGCGCGCCGTTCACGCTGGCGTCCTATCTGGTCGAGGGCGGCCCGAGCCGCAACCACGCCCGCACCAAGGCGATGATGCTGGCCGAACCGACCTGCTGGCATGCGCTGATGGAAAAGCTGACAGACCTCACCATCGAGTTCCTGCGCGTTCAGCTCGACGCCGGGGTGGACGCGATTCAGGTGTTCGACTCGTGGGCGGGTGTGCTGTCGCTGGCCGACTACCGCCGGTACGTGCTGCCGCACAGCGCGCGGGTATTCGCCACCCTGGCCGAACGTGGTGTCGCGATGACGCATTTCGGCGTCGGCACCGCCGAACTGCTGGGCGCGATGTCGACGGCCGGCGCGACGGTGGTCGGTGTCGACTGGCGGACCTCCCTGGTCGATGCCGCTGCCCGGGTGGAGGCCGGTAAGGCGTTGCAGGGCAACCTCGATCCGGCGGTGCTGCTGGCGGGCTGGCCGACCGTCGAGCGGGCGGCGCGCGCGGTGGTCGACGACGGACGCCAAGCCGTGGACGCCGGTGCGGCCGGCCACATCTTCAACCTCGGCCACGGGGTGCCGCCGGAAACCGATCCCGGGATTCTCACTGACCTGGTGTCGCTGGTTCACTCGTTATGACATCCGGTTCTCGCTCGTATTGTGTTGTCGGCGGCGGAATCTCGGGCCTGACGGCGGCCTATCGGATTCGGTTGGCCGCCGGTGACGAAGCGAGCATCACGCTGTTCGACCCGGCCGACCGGCTCGGTGGCGTGCTGCGCACCGAGCAGGTCGGCGGAGTTCCGACGGATGTCGGCGCCGAGGCGTTCGTGGTGCGCCGCCCCGAGGTGCCGGCGCTGCTGGCCGAATTGGGGCTGGCGGATCGTCAACTCGGCACCACCGGCGCCCGGCCGCTGATCTACAGCCAGGACCGGCTGCATCCACTGCCGCCGGGCACGCTCAACGGCATCCCGTCGTCGGCGGACTCGATGACCGGTCTGGTCGACGACGCCACCTTGTCGCACATCGCCGCCGAGTCGAAGCGGCCATTGCGCTGGCAGCCCGGCGGCGATCCCGCGGTGGCCGGGCTGGTGGCCGACCGGTTCGGCGAGCAGGTGGTGGCGCGCTCGGTGGATCCGATGCTCGGCGGGGTGTACGCGGGGTCGGCGGCGACGATCGGCGTTCGTTCGGCCGCCCCGACCCTGGCCACCGCTCTCGACGCCGGTGCCGCCCACCTGAGCGACGCGGTGCGCCAGGCGCTGCCCACGGTCAGCTCAGGCCCGGTATTCGGCGCGGTGGCCGGCGGTTACCGCGTGCTGATCGACGAGCTGGCCGGTCGCAGCCGGCTGAATTGGGTGCAGGCGACCGTCGCGGGTATCGAAGCCGACGAGCCGGGTTGGACGCTGCGCGACGACGCCGGCGGCCAGTGGCGCGCCGACGCGGTGATCGTGGCCGTCCCGGCTCCGCGCCTGGTCGGGCTCGTCGAACCCATCGCGCCGCGGGCGGCGGCCGCAGCGCGGCGCATCGTCAGCGCGTCGTCGGTGGTGGTGGCGCTGGCGGTCCCCGGCCGTATCGGTTTCCCGGAGAATTCCGGGGTGCTGGTGGCCAGCGGAGAACGGTTGCGCGCCAAGGCAATCACCCTGTCGTCGCGCAAATGGGGCCGGCAGGGCGACACGGAATTGCTGCGACTCTCGTTTGGACGGCTCGGTGACGACGCGGCGTACGGGGCGTCCGATGAGGAGCTGCTGGCGTGGTCAAAGCAGGACCTCGCCACCGTGTTCGGAGTGGCCGTCGAGCCGGTTGACGTCCGCGTTCAGCGCTGGCCGGACGCGATGCCGCAGTACGGGCCGGGCCACGGCGACCTGGTCGCCGAGCTACGCGCGGGCCTGCTCCCAACGCTGGAGGTGGCGGGCAGCTACCTCGACGGGATCGGCGTGCCTGCGTGCATCGCCGCGGCCGGACGTGCTGCCACCAGCGCCATCCGCGCCGTCGAAACCCCCGTGGCACGATAGTTCTCATGGCCCGCCTGGACTACGACGCCCTGAACGCCACCGTTCGCTACCTGATGTTCTCGGTGTTCTCGGTGCGCCCTGGTTCCCTCGGCGACGAGCGGGACGCCGTCATCGACGACACCGCGACCTTCTTCAAGCAGCGCGAAGAGCACGGCGTCGTGGTGCGCGGCCTCTACGACGTCGCCGGCTTGCGGGCGGACGCCGATTTCATGATCTGGACGCACGCCGAACGCGTCGAAACCCTGCAGGCCACCTACGAGGATTTCCGGCGCACCACCACGCTGGGCCGGGCGTGCACGCCGGTGTGGAGCAGCGTCGCGTTGCACCGACCTGCGGAATTCAACAAGAGCCACATCCCGGCGTTCCTGGCCGGCGAGGAGCCAGGCGCCTACATCTGCGTCTACCCGTTCGTGCGGTCTTACGAGTGGTACCTGCTGCCCGACGAGGAGCGCCGCCGCATGCTCGCCGAACATGGCATGGCGGCCCGCGAGTACAAAGACGTCCGGGCGAACACCGTACCGGCGTTCGCGCTCGGCGACTACGAGTGGATCCTCGCGTTCGAGGCCCCGGAGCTGCACCGCATCGTCGACCTGATGCGTGAGCTGCGGGCCACCGATGCGCGGCGGCACACCCGCGAGGAGACACCGTTCTTCACCGGCCCACGGGTAGCCGTGGAGCAGCTGGTGAATGCATTGCCGTGAATCAGCACAGAGGGAGATCATGACAACGCAGTTCGATCCGACCGACCCCGCCCGCTTCGAGGACATGTACCGCGATCAGCGGGTCTCGCATGGCTTGCCGGCGGCCACACCCTGGGACATCGGCGGCCCGCAGCCCGTCGTACGGCAACTCGTCGCGCTGGGGGCGATCAAGGGCGAAGTTCTCGACCCGGGCACCGGCCCGGGCCACCACGCCATCTACTACGCGTCAAACGGTTATTCGGCTACCGGCATCGACGCGTCAGCGGCCGGGCTGGAGCGCGCCAGGGACAACGCCCGCAGGGCCGGGGTGTCGGTGAACTTTCAGCTGGCGGACGCGACAAAGTTGGATGGTCTGGAGAAC
>DASQRI010000306.1:0-2507 GCA_035642975.1 Mycobacterium sp. | reverse complement strand
CCAACCTCACCATCGTTACGACGACGACCTCGCCGAGGCGCGACGCCGCACCAGCGGATGGCATACGCCGATTCCAGCGCTGCTGGACGCCACCCCGCCCGGCGCGGTTCTGCGCCACGACATCTACGACCTTGAGCCGCTGCCGTCCTACGTTCAGGATCGGGTGGCGTTGCTCGGCGACGCCGCGCACGCGATGACCCCGTTTCTGGCCCAGGGAGCCTGCCAAGCGTTCGAGGACGCGACCGTGCTCGCCGCCGCGCTGGCCGACAACCCCGACCTTCCTATCGCGTTGGCCGGCTATGACCAGGCCCGCCGACCCCGCAGCCAGCAGGTCGTCAAGATGGCCCGCCTGGATCCCAAAATCAGCCTGTCCACCTCGGCGCTCACCTACCGGCTGATGACGACTCTCACCCGGCTAGCTCCGGCGGGCATCAGCGACCGCAAGACCGCCCGACTTTGGTCGTGGACCCCACCGCGATCCCTCGCACCGTCACGGCGAACCCGTGAATGCTAACGCGGACATGGGTATTGAGCAGGTGATGTTCCGCAGCGGCGAGGTTCGCTGCGCTGGGGATCTTTATCTGCCAGACAAGTGCTCGAAACCAGCACCGGTGCCCGGTGTGGTGATGGGCCACAGCGTGCACATCGTCATCACCGCGACGATCGCTCACCTCGATGCCAACCAACCGATCGCCTGGGCGGTCGATGACAGGTTCGACCCCACCCTGCTTGACGCCGTACGCGCCCGTGGCCAGCACGTCGCGCCCTGGCGCTGACGCTGGCGTGGATCGGCTTTGGCAAGTACATCAAAATGGAAGCCCGTGTACTGATCGAACACAGCCCGTTGATGAGCTGGGTCTACGACGTGTTCAGCGCCAACACCGTCGCGCGGGGTTTGGGGACACCGGAGATCACAGCCGCGATCCTCATCGCGGCCCGTCCGGTGTCCGCGCGGTTGTCGGCGTGGGTGTGGCGGTGTGGAGCCTCGGCGAGGCTGTCCAAGCGCACCGAGCTTCGTCAGCTCTTGATGCCGACCGTGATCAGATCGGAAATAGCCCGCGTCCATAGCGGCCGCCGGACTCGATGCTGCTCGGCGACGGTGAACCCGGCGCCCTCGAACAATTGCCGCATCTCGGCGGGAGACGGATTGTGTGACGGTTTCCACTTGGTGCTCGACGACCCCTGCAGCAGCGGATGCCGTGCGCTGAGCGTCGACACCGCGGCCAGTCCGCCCGGCGCCAGCACGCGATGGAATTCGCGCAGCGCCGCGGGCTGGTCGAAGAAGTGAAACGCCGACGTCGTCACGACCGCGTCCAGCGCCCCGTCGTCGAAGGGCAGCTGCTCGGCCGGGCCGCGCAGCCACTGCACCGTCGTCGACCTCGAGCGCGCCTGGCTGAGCATGCCCTGCGACATGTCCACGCCGTAGACCTCGGGGGGATGGAGATCGCGTTCGATCCGATCGGCAAGAATCCCTGTGCCGCAAGCGATATCGGCTACCCGCGCCGACTGGTGGTCGCGCAGTTGCGCGACCACCTCGTCGTGCGCCGGGCGGTAGACCCACTGCTGCAAAAACGGCGTGTTGTACGTCGGCGCGGCCACACTCCAGAACCGGGTGACGAAGTCGTTGAAGCCGCGACGCTGCGGCGCCTGCGTCACTTGGTCGAGTTGTAGTAGATGGTGTCGGCCATGGAAATCGAGTCGTTGCCCTGTGGGACCGGCGGCAGGCCATGGTCGGCCAGCAGCTGACTCATCGGCTTGCCCACCGACGTCCAGCCCAGCGTGTCCAGGTGGGCGGCGACGTCGTTGCGGTCTCCTTGATAGCCGAGCTCGTCGAAGTTGAGGTCGAAGCCGTGCGCGCGCCATTTGTCAGTGGCCTTGCGCATCATCTCCCGCACCTGGTCGTGGTCGATGTCGGGCATGTCCGGGATGGCCTCGGTGGCCAGCCGGCTGCCGGCGGCACTGAGCGCGGAAATGTTGTCCAGCAAGCGATCCTGCGCTTCGGGCGGCAGGTAACCCAGCAGCCCCTCGGCGATCCACGCGGTGGGTTGGTTGCGGTCGAAGCCGGCTTCGAGCAACGCGGCCGGCCAGTCGAAGCGAAGGTCGATGGCGACCGTGCGGCGATCGGTAGTCGGAACCGCTCCCAGCTCGGCGAGGGTCTCGGTCTTGAACGCGATCACCTCGGGCTGGTCGACCTCGAAGACCGTCATGTCGGTCGGCCAATCCAGCCGGTAGGCACGGGCGTCGAGCCCGGAGGCCAAAATGACCGCCTGGCGGATGCCGGCCTGCATCGCCTCGCGGAAGAACGCGTCGAAAAAGCGGGTGCGAGCGGCCATCGCGTCGGGCATCTGCTGGAGCTTCCAGCTGGACCCGTCTTCGTCGACGTCGGCGGCGTTCAGCTCTCCGGCGGCCCATCGGGTGAGGAAATCCACGCCGACGGCCCGGACGAGTGGCTCAGCGAACTGGTCGTTGATCAGGGGGTTGTCGGCCTTGGTGGCGACGGCCCGGGC
>DASQRI010000305.1:0-15702 GCA_035642975.1 Mycobacterium sp. | reverse complement strand
GCGGTGAGACCGAAGGTGTCGATCAGGTACGTGTGCGCCGCGGGCAAGTCGTCGTAGACCAGCAACGTTGTGGTGCTGCGGATTGGCGTCTCCAGCATGCTCATCTCCTCCATGATCCGGAACAGGCTGTCGGGTGATGCGTCGCCGGAGCCGCCAATCTCGCCGGCAATCGCCCGCAAATGCGCGCTCAACCGTGCAGCTGCGGCGATGCCTCGGTCGGTCTCCTCCGCGTGACGGGCCACCATCGAGGCGAGGTCCCACTGGGGGTCGTCGAGGAGCGAGCGGATCTCGGCCAGGCTGAACCGAAGGCGACGCAGTGCCAGGATGCGGTAGAGCCGGAGCACGTTGTCGCGGTCGTAAAGCCGGTGCCCGCCGGCCGTCTGACCAACCGGGCGCAACAGACCCGTTTGGTCGTAGTGACGCAGGGTGCGAACCGTCACGCCGGTCAGGTCGGCAAGTTGGCCGACCCGCCATCCTTCCCCGTTCCCGGGCTGCGTGTGTTCCACGCATTTGACCCTAGAAGCTGACGTCGCGTCACATACAAGCCCCCATCACAGCTAAGGACACGTTTGCGCATGCTCGTGGCAGTTGAATCCTTGCGCGGCGAGTAGAGCCGCAAACTCGCACCTGTCGAGCACGCACCGTTACCAGTTGGCTGAACTGCGACAAGGTCGGCCCACCCAAACCGGAGCCGTTTTTCGATGTCCATCGATTGCCGGTGAGCTACCAAACCACCGCAGCCGATGACATCATTGACGTCCGCGCTCGGCTACGCGCCTGACTCTGCATGCGCTTTCGCGTGACACCTCGCAGCGCTGAACTGACGCGACCTTGCCGCGCTCCGACCCCATCTGCGCGCCTGACCACAACCGCCCCGTGCGCATCATTACGTCACAGTGACGAATTGCCCGGGTCTGGCTGGATGCCGTCGCTGAGGCTCTGTGGCTCGAATCGTGCTCCCATGCAACGAAGTTCGTCAGCTCAGCCATACGCCACAGACGGATTCTGCGCGCGCCGCCGTCGAGGCAGGTAATCGACTACCTAATCCCCCGCGTCGGCCACGCTCGACAATCAGTTCGTGGAGCACGACAACATCGACGCTCACGAGGCAGCGTTGCGACGATTGCCCGAAGCTCATTCGCTGGCGCTGCGACTGAAACACGCCGGTGTCGCCGACGAGGTCGTGTGTGGCTACCTCCACATCGAGCCAGAAGGTCTGGACGGTGTCGAGCGCGAGTAATCGACTACTCGACGTCCTCCCTCACGCGCCTGATACGGGGCAATGCCAGGCCGTTAACCGCTGTGGGGATACTCAAGTGAGCACGAACGAGAAAGGAACGCGATACCGACGATGGCGAAGGTACAAAGCGGGTCAAAAGATGAAGGCGCCGGGCGCTCCCCCTCGCAGCTGATAGATGCCCGGATCAAAGAGCTAGGTGATTGGCGGGGCGAGACGCTCGCTCAGATCAGGAAGCTGATCAAAGAGGCCGATCCCGACGTGATCGAGGAGTGGAAGTGGAGGGGCGTCCCGACGTGGTATCACGACGGAATGATCTGCACCGGTGAGACGTACAAGAACGCCGTCAAGTTGACGTTCGCCAAAGGCGCCGCGTTAGAGGACCCGTCGGGCCTTTTCAACTCCAGCTTGGGCGGCAACACCAGGCGTGCCATTGATTTTCACGAGAACGACAAGATCGACGGCAAGGCCTTGAAGGCGCTCATCCGCGCAGCCGTCGCGCTGAATGCGTCCTAGGCGGCGTTGCCGGTCAGGACGCTTCTTCGATCTCGTCTTCCTCGGCGATGTGCCGGGTATACGCCGCTTCCCGCACCGCATCGTCGGATTCCAGCGCCGCGCCCAGCGCGCCGCCGATCATCGCCAATGATGATATTAGCCAGGCTAATTCGAAGTAATCGCGAAGCGAAGGCGAATGACCGACCACGTCGTGGTAGATCTGCGGCATGACGAACCAGAACGCGGCAGCCAACGCCAGTAGGTACAGCGCGGCGTACAGCACGCTCACGCCGATCAAGACGGTGATCGTCGTCACGACGTTGAACAGAATCACCTGCTTGCGCACCCCACGCGCGACCATGGGCTCCCAAAGCTCAGCTCCGACAATCAAAGTCGCGACAGTCGCAACGATCGATACCAGCGCGGTACCGGCAAGCCGGTCCCACCCATAGGCGTCGGAGAGCCGCCAGATATCCGCGGTCACCAAGCCGAAAACCCCCGCGGCTACCGCGCCGGTCAGCGCGCGCGACAACCGCAGCGACAGCCGCCACGGCCGGTTGGCGGCCACCATCCCAGTGATCAACGTCAGATTGCCGGTCAGCACCCGCGCGGTGTAGAAGAACGCTTCATCGGCCGGGTCGCTGCCCAGTTCACGCACCCGCTGCACGGTCACCTTTCGCGATTGTCCGCCCACGCCGTGAGCATGGTCGCCGTGCAGCTCAGTGGATCCGGCGATCAACCGCACCAGCAGGCGCACGATGGTCTCGCGAATCCGCTGCCGTGCCCCCATCGCACCCAGCGCCGGCACCGACACAATCGCCACGTTGCGCACCGGATTCGCATGAGCCACCACTGGGCGTTGTTCGACGTGCAACGGGAGGTCCGTCAGACAAATCACCACGTCCCACCCTTTTTCGAGCAGCATTTTTCGCGCGGCTTTCACGATCTGCGCGTCGGTGGCCGGTGGCTCGACTAACCGGCCCTCCATTACCTCGATGCACCAGCGGGCTCCAGGTAACCGTTGGTCGAGCTCGCAATGCAATTCGGTGTCGGCGAGCTCGCGGGCCAGTGAATAAGCCGCACCCGGATCCCCGACCAGACCGAGCACGATGTGCGGATCCTCGCCGGCGTGGAGTGGATCAGTTGCGGGCGCCATGGGTTGATCGTTGCATCCGGGCAATTGTGGTGCGGACTAAGGGCGCGGCGGCAGCACGGCGAGCCAAGAATCCGACAGCAGCTCCAACAGCTGCCCGTCGGGGTCGCGAATCATCGCCGATTGCTCGGACGCCGTTCCCTCAACGACCGATCCCCCGAAACCCTCCACCCTTGCCAACACATCGCCCAGATCGGACACCGACAGCGAGATGTGGGTGAGTCCCACTTGGTCCATGACACGATCCGGCCCGGCGCGGACGACGCGGTGCGAGTAGCCAAGCAACTCGAGGACCAGGCCGTCGCGGATCAGATACGTCGCATGCAATCCGATCGGTTTGTTCAACTGCAACAATTGATCGGTGCCTTCGTCGGGCGGCTCGAGCTCCCACCAGAACGTAAATCCGAGCAGCCCTTCGTAGAAGTGGCGCGACCGCGCGGTATCGGCGACGCATAACCCCACATGATTGAAAACTGTTCGCCGGCTGGCCATTCCAAGCGTTCTCCGATCGGAAGATGCCAATTTCTCCACGCCCGTCAAGAAGGCCTAAACTTGCAAAGATAAGGTAATGGGCTGTCAGCTTAACGGCGGCGTTCACCCCGCCGCGGCTGATTTCTCAGACTCGTCGCGTTGGAGGGTGCCGATGGCTACGCGTCCCGATGTTGATGCCGACGTGGTGGTGGATTTCGATCATCATTCCGACGAATTCAACCTCAACGAATTGGTGATCAACGCCGATCTCCGCCGAAGATGTCCGGTGGCATGGAATGAGAACTACGGCGGATTCTGGTTCCTCACCGGTTACGACGCGGTAAGCCAAACCGCCCGCGATGGCGACACGTTCGCCCACAAGTACGAGCCGAATGCCGCCGACGGTGTGGACTATCAGGGCGAAATGGGCGTGCCACGTCCCGAGGGCCAACCGGCTCTGGGCATCGGCGAAGTCGACGGCCCGTACCACCAGGCCCTAAGGCATGCGCTGGCTCCGTTCTTCTCCCCGGGCGCGGTGCAGAAGATGCAGCCATTTATGGAACAGTCGGCACACTGGTTCCTCGATCGACGAATCGGCGACGGCCAGATCGATCTCGTGCTCGACTACGCCAGCCCTGTCCCGGCCATCCTCACCATGAAGTTGATGGGCCTGCCCTACGACAGCTGGCAGCTCTACGCCAATCTCTTCCACTCGGTCATGGCCGTCCCGCAAGACAGCCCCAAGTACGCCGAAGCCATCGCGGAAGTCCCTGCCATGATGCGGGACGTTTTGGAGTTCGCGGCGAGCAGGCGGGCCGAGGCACGCGACGACCTGACCAGCTTCCTCATTCACTTCGAATTCGACGGCAAGCGCCTCGACGACGAGCAACTGCTCAACATTCTCTGGAATCTCATCGCCGGCGGCGTCGACACGACCACATCACAGACCGCGCTCACCCTGCGGCACCTGGGCACCCATCCCGAGCTACGACAGCAGCTGATCGATCACCCCGAGCTCCACCGCACCGCCACCGACGAATTTCTGCGGTACTTCTCTGTCAACCAGCAACTGAGCCGCACCGTAACTCGCGACATTGCCCTTGGCGGGCAGCACCTTCGGCGCAATGACCGGGTTGTCATCAGCTGGCTTGGCGCCAACCACGACGAGCGGGAGTTCGAGCGGCCCGACGAAGTACTGCTCGATCGCGCGCCCAACCGGCACGTCGCATTCGGGCTCGGGCCGCATCGATGCATCGGATCTCATCTGGCGCGTCTGATGTCCGGCGTTATGGTCCAAGCGGTCCTTGACCGCATGCCCGACTACCAGGTCGACCTCGACGGCGTGCAGGAATACCTCGGCAATCCGAGCATGACCGGGCTGGGCGCACTGCCGGTCACCTTCACCCCGGGACTGTCGCGGGGCACCTCGCCGCCTTGACGCACTACGGAATACGTAGTGGAAATGGGTCGTTCGCGAAGTCGATTTGGGCTGCCGGATTGCTGACCGCGGTGATCATGCCGGACCCGAACGCACCAGACCGGGCTCATGTCAGTCGGCCACCGTCGACACCGAAGAAATGCAGGTGTCCCGGCTGTGGATGTAAGCGCACCCGACTGCCCCGCGGCGGCGGGTTTTGCCCGTCGGCGCGCGCGACGACTGACTGACCGAATGTGTTGTCCGGGCCGGTGACTCGCCCATACAGGTAGGCGTCCGCGCCGAGCTCCTCGACCACGTCGATCTGCATCTCCACTCCCCTGGCACTGATCTCGAAGTGCTCTGGGCGAATACCGACGACGACTTCGCTTGCGGTATCGGTGATCTCACGCGGGGTCGGGATCGGCCAGTCACCCAACGAGACGGAATGGTCAACGATGGCAAGCGTGAAGAGGTTCATCGCCGGCGACCCGATGAACTCGGCCACGAACTTGTTGGCCGGATCTCGGTACAACTCTCGGGGTGCTGCGCACTGCTGCAAAACGCCGTCACGCAGAACCGCGACGCGATCGCCCATGGTCATCGCCTCGACTTGGTCGTGGGTGACGTAAACGGTGGTGGTGTCCAGTCGTCGCTGCAATCTGGCGATCTGATTGCGGGTTTGCACCCGTAGTTTGGCGTCGAGGTTGGACAGTGGTTCGTCCATCAGGAACACCTGTGGCCGCCGAACAATCGCTCGCCCCATCGCCACCCGCTGGCGTTGTCCACCGGACAGATCCTTTGGTTTGCGGTCCAGGTAGGGTTCCAGGTCGAGTAGTCGCGCGGCGTCCAATATCCGTTCGCGGATCTCGGCTTTCGGCATTCCAGCGACCTTCAGCGCGAAGCCCATGTTCTGCGCCACCGTCATGTGCGGATAGAGGGCGTAGTTCTGAAAGACCATCGCCACGTCGCGATCCTTGGGCTCGACATCGGTGACATCGCGCGCGCCGATACGGATGCAGCCCGCGTCCACGGTTTCCAGCCCGGCGATCATGCGTAGCGACGTCGTTTTGCCACACCCGGACGGGCCGACCAACACGACGAATTCGCCGTCACCGACGCTGAGGTCCAAGTGGTCGACAGCGGGACGCTCCGCGCCGGGGTAACGCCGGGTGGCTTGCTCGAAAGTGACTGAGGCCATGGGCTACCCACCAAGCCCGGTGACTGCGATGCCACGGATGAAGGCGCGTTGTGCGACAACGTAGACGAGAAGCAGTGGCATCAGGATGAGCATGGACGCGGCCATCAGCACGGGCCATCTGGCAACGTACTCGCCCTGCATCCGTACCAACCCGAGCGTGAGGGTGGCGATACTGCTGCGCTGAATCATCAACAGCGGCCAGAGAAAGTCGTTCCAGACGTTGAACCACGTGAGCACCGCGAGCACCATGACTGCCGGCATCGCGTGCGGAAGCAGTATCCGCCAATAGATCTGCCACGGTGAGCAGCCGTCGAGGATGGCGGCCTCCTCCAGTTCGGCCGGGATGGTTTGAAAGAACTGGCGCATGAGGTAGGTGCCGAAGGCGCTGCCGAACAATCCTGGCACGATCATCGCCCATGGCGTGTCGGTGAGCCCGGCGACGCGCATCAACATGAACTGCGGGATCACCGTAACTGTCAGCGGCACCATCAAAGTACCCAAGTACAAGACGAACAACGTATCTCGACCCCGAAACCGCAATCGTGCGAACGCATATCCGGCCAGCGAGCAGAAGAAAACCTGGCCGACACTCACACACCCCGCATACAGCACAGAGTTGAAGAACATTCGCCAGAACGGCATCAGGGCGAACACCTCACGGTAGTTGGACCACTGCGGATGCGAGGGCAACAGCGTCGGCGTCGTCACCTCACCCTCATTCTTCAGCGAGCCCGATATCGCCCACAGGATCGGAAACAGCGCACACCAGGCGATAGCCGTGAGGGCCGTATACAGCGCCACGCCACGCAGAATGTTGGGTTTGATCGTCTGCGCGGCTAGGCCCACGATCGTTCCTCCTGAGCCGTCCGACGACGCGCGAGCCGTAGCTGCACCACGGTCAACAACAGCAAGATGGCGAACATCACCCACGCCAAGGCGGACGCGTAACCGAATTCCAGGAAACCAAAGGCATGCTGGAACAGCATGATCCCGAGAACATAGGTCGCCGTCTCCGGGCCCCCGTTGCGCCCGGTGAGAACGTAGACAAGATCAAATGCCTGAAATGCGTGGATGATCGAGATGACCACCACGAACGAGACAGCGCTGCGAATCAACGGCACGGTAATCGAGATGAACTGCCGCAATTCGCCCGCACCGTCGAGTCGGGCGGCCTCATAAAGGGTGTCCGGCACGCCCTGCATCGCGGCCAGCAGGATCACGGTCGCGAACGGCACGCTGCGCCAGACGCTGACCATGCACAGCGAAGCCATAGCCCATTTCGGGTCGATCAGCCACGGGATGGGCCCGATACCGATCCAGCCGAGCATGATGTTGAGCAGACCGTTGTTGGTGTTGAAGACGAACTGCCAGACGACGGCCATCACCACGGACGATACCGCCAGCGGCAGGAATACAACTGCGCGAAAGAAATTGATTCCCTTGATCTTCCGGTTAAGCACACCAGCCACGGCGAGGCTGATCAGGACCGTGGGGACGACGGTCCCGACGGTGTAGACCACCGAGTTGCGCAACGCGATGCTGAATAGCGGATCACCGGTGAACAGGCTGCCGTAATTCGCCAGACCCACGAACTTCGCGGGCCGAAACAAATCCCAGTCCTGAAAGCTCATGTAGAGCGAGAACCCGAGCGGGAACACCATAAACAGCGCGACCGCCGCCAGGTTCGGGGCTACGAACATGCGCCCGGCCCGGGCCCGTCGCTTGGAGAATCTGCGACGCCGGGTCACTGCGCCTGGAGATTCATCGATCGCGGTCATGGGCTGCGGAGCACCTCATCGACCGCGTGCGACAGCCCGGTGGCCAACGACGTCGCCGGCCGCACGCCGCGCAGCACAGGGCCGAAGTTGCGGTCCATCAACGCAGCGATCTTCGTCCACTCCGGGGTGACCGGCATGCCCTCGGAATGCGCCGGCCCGCCGGTCAACACGGCGAGATTGCCGATTCGGCGATGGGCCTCGGCGAATCCAGCAGACTCGATCGCGGACCGCAGCACCGGGACAAACAGGCCCGATTCTGCGATGACTGCTTGGCCGACCGGGCCGGTGGCGAATTTGACGAACTCCCACGCCTGCTGTTTGCGGCGACTGCTTGCCGCAATGGCAAGCCCCGTTGTGCCGATGTTCGAGCGGCCCGAGCGGCCCTTCGGGCCGGTCGGCAGCACGGTGATATCGAAATCCAGACCGTTGGCGCGATCGACCGTCTGATATCTCCAGTGCCCGCCTTGCACCATCGCGGCCCGGCCTGAGGAGAACAGGTCCATCGTGGACATCGACTGCGTCTCCGACGAGGTGGGGGCGACCTTGTGCTTGTGGGACAGGTCGGCATAGAACTGGATGCCTTCGAGGAACGCCTCGTTGTCGAAGTTGAGGTGCGTCGGGTTCATCCGGGGTGTCGACCACGGGACCCCGTTATTCATGCCGAACATTCCGGCCGAGTACGACGCGACGTAGCTGTCGACGAATCCCCACTGGCCGACCCTGCCCGATCGGTCGCGTTTGGTGAGCCCTTTGGCGGTGTCGAGGAACTCGCCGAAGCTCCATGGCGTTTCCCATCGACCGGGCGGCGGGGGCACACCCGCCTCGGCGAACAACTTCTTGTTGTAGAACAGAAAGTTGCCAGACCACTGCTCGGGAAGCGCGTACTGCCCGCCGTCGAAGGTGAACGTCTCATACAGCGACCTGATGCTGTCGGCCTTCAGCTCGGCGGCGAAAGCCGGGTCCTGCGCCAGCATGGTGTTGAGGTCCAGCAGCACTCCCCGGTCCGCCAATCCGGCATAGGTGAGATCCCAGGCCATCAGCACATCCGGACACTTGCCGCCCGCGCAATAGATTGACATGTGCTGCAAGGCGTCTGGCCCGGACAACAGCGTGCGAATCTTGATGTCGGGGTGCGTGCGCGAGAAGGCCTCGACGACCCGGAGCCGGGCATCCGCCTCTTCGGGATTGGCGGCGAAGAAGAACGTCAGTGCATCGTCATCAGAACTACACCCGGTGGCCCACAGCGACATCGCCGCCGCGCCTAGCGCGCCGGCTCCGCGTAGCAGCGTCCGCCGATCGAAGGGCTGTGTGGTCATCACTCCGGGAAGTAACGGATCCGGTGGATCCCCTTGCCGCGTCGGGCGATATCGGCGAACAGGACACCACGGCCCTTCCCCGACGTCACCGAGGCGGCAACGGTGGAGCCTGCGGCGATGAGCTTGGGCACAGTGGCGCCGGTGCATCGGTTGATGAGCTCGGCGACATCTGTCGCTTCGACGGAGTCACCGTCACCGAAAGTGATTGTCGCACCGGGTGACAGCGTTTGCAGGGCGGCGAACCTGTCGCCCCGCCCAACAGCATTGACAAAGGTGTCGACCATGGTTTTTTGTCGCGAACCGACCCGACGGAACCCGGCGGCGAACCCGGCGGTTCCGCGTAACCGCTGATTGCGGATGAGTCCTTGTGACAGCTGGAGTGTGGCGGGCACGGCGGATGCACCGTTGCGCAGGAACTGCAGCATCATGGCCGGCAGCTCCCAGTAGGCGCGCAGCATCGAGATCTTCCAGTCGCCGTCGACCTCACGCAAGTCGTAACGAAGGAACGCCGGGATGGTCATCGTGACCGCCGAACCCATGGTCACCTCGAGATCGAGATCGCGGAGGACCGAGGAACCACGGACGACGTCGAGATCGCGGTGAAAGGCGATATCGCGCGGGCCGATGAAGGTGTCGTAGAAACGGCCGATCTGCACGGGCCCCACGTGCGGCCGTGAGCCCACCGGATCTTCGACGCGACCGTCCGTCGTGAACAGGCCAACCCAGCCCGCGCGGTCATGCGCCGCCGCGGCCTGCGGCGACCGCACCACCGCTGCCAGCAGTGCCTGCTCTGCTGCGCCCCTCACGTGCTCGGCACAATCGCTACGCCCGCAGCCCGCAATGCCTCGAGGGCCTTGGCCGTGGACTCCGCCCCCACACCTGCCGTCAGATCCACCAGCACCCGGGTGGCCAAGCCTTCCTTCGCGGCGTCCTCCGCCGTCCGCCGCACGCAGTGGTCGGTGGCGATGCCCACGACATCGACCTGGTCGACGTCACGTTGGCGTAGCCAGTCGGCCAGCGTGGTCTCGGAGTCGTCGAGGCCGCCGAAGCCGCTGTAGCCCGCGTCGTAGGCGCCCTTGCGGAAGACTGCGTCGAACCGGCCGGAGTCGAGGTCGGGATGAAATTCCGCGCCGGTGCTGCCGGCCCGGCAGTGCGGTGGCCACGACGAGATGTAATCCGGATTGTCGGAGAAGTGATCACCGGGGTCGATGTGGAAGTCCTGGGTGGCCACTACATGGCGGTAACGGGCGTCGTCAGCCAGAAAAGCGCTGATCGCGCCCGCCAGGGCCGCGCCGCCGGTCACGGCCAGCGAACCGCCCTCGCAAAAGTCCTTCTGGACGTCGACGACGATCAGCGCGCGCATACCACCCACGGTATCGCCGGTGGGCGCGACGCGGCGCGCGTCTTCGGCTGGGTAGAGTTAACGCCGTTACCTGCGCGTTGCATCATGTAGATAGTCAAACTATAGTCCAGACACGTGTCCAGAAAGTTCGCTGACGTCCTTCCCAAGCCTTTAGCCTCGACATCATCTGTCGGCGACGCCATATCGGAATGGGCGTGAGCATGCGGATTGCGTTGCTTTCCTATCGGAGCAAAACGCACTGCGGCGGCCAGGGGGTTTACGTCCGGCACCTCAGCCGCGGCCTGGTCGATCTGGGACACCACGTCGAGGTGTTCTCCGGTCAGCCCTACCCCGAAGGCCTGGACCCCCGGGTGGTGCTGACCGAGGTACCCAGCCTCGATATGTATCGCGAGCCCGACCCGTTCCGGATCCCGCATCCTCGTGAAATCCGCGATCGCATCGATCTGCTCGAGCTGGCCACGGTGTGGACGGCGGGCTTCCCGGAGCCGCGGACTTTCAGTCTGCGTGCCGCGCGCCTGCTGGTTGATCGACGGCAGGACTTCGACGTCGTGCACGACAACCAAAGCCTGGGCGGAGGACTGCTGAGCATCGCGGCGACCGGCCTGCCTGTGGTGGCGACCGTGCACCATCCGATCACCCGGGACCGGACGCTGGATCTCGCCGCTGCGCGGTGGTGGCGTAAACCGTTGGTACGCCGGTGGTATGGCTTTTTGGAGATGCAAGAGCGAGTCGCTCGCCGCATTCCCGAACTGTTGACCGTCTCGTCGTCGTCGGCCACCGACATCACCACCGACTTCGGGGTGCACCCAGACCAGCTTCACGTGGTGCCACTAGGTGTCGACACCACGATGTTCGCCCCGTCCGCACAGCCGCGAATTCCCGGTCGCATCATCGCAATCGCCAGCGCCGACCGACCCCTCAAGGGCGTCGGGCATCTGTTGCAGGCGGTGGCCAAGCTCCGGACCGAGCACGACCTCGAGCTGCAGCTCGTCGCCAAGCTCGAGCCCAACGGCCCCACCGAAAAGCTCATCGCCGAGCTCGGGATCTCGGATATCGTCCACACTTCCAGCGGACTTTCCGATGCCGAGTTGGCGCGGTTGTTTGCCTCCGCCGAAATTGCCTGCATCCCTTCGCTTTACGAAGGGTTCTCACTTCCGGCCGTGGAAGCGATGGCTAGTGGCACACCCATTGTGGCCAGCCGCGCCGGCGCCTTGCCCGAGGTGCTTGGACCCGACGACGGCTGCGCCCGGCTGGTACGCCCCGGCGACGCCGGCGAGTTGATCCGGGTCTTGGGCGAGCTGCTGGTCTCCCCCGACCAGCTCCGTCGACTCGGAGCCGCCGGTCGCAGGCGGGCGGTCGAGGTGTACAGCTGGGAATCGGTGGCCGCGCAGACCGCGCGCGTCTACGAACGCGCCATCGCGCGAAGCACGCAGGTCCACGATCCGGCCCAGACAGTGGGTGAGCCTTGCTGACGGTGGACTTCGACCGGCTCGGAATCGGCCACGGCACCAAGGTCATCGACGTCGGATGCGGGGCGGGCCGGCACAGCTTCGAGGCTTTTCGGCGAGGCGCCGATGTGGTGGCCTTCGACCAGAACGCCGCCGAGGTCGCCGACGTCGACACGCTGTTCCGCGCAATGTCCGATGCCGGTGAGACGCCGCCCTCGGCCAAAGCTCAGACCGTCGTCGGTGACGCGCGGACGCTGCCGTATCCGGACCGAACGTTCGACTGCGTCATCGCCTCGGAGATGCTGGAGCATGTCCCCGCCGACGATGCCGTCATCGCCGAATTGATTCGCGTGCTCAAGGTCGGCGGCCGGTTGGCAGTCACGGTGCCACGCTGGTTGCCCGAGCGACTGTGCTGGCTGCTCTCCGACGACTACCACAGCAATGAGGGCGGCCACATCCGCATCTACCGGGCAAATGAATTGCGCGCCAAAATCGCCGGTCGCGGAATGACCTACACCCACACCCATCACTCCCATGCTCTGCATGCACCGTTCTGGTGGCTCAAATGCACAGTCGGCGTTGATAATTCAGACCATCGCGCAGTTGTCGCCTACCACAAGATGCTGGTGTGGGACATGATGCGGCGGCCGTTGTTGACCCGGCTGGCTGAATCGACACTGAACCCGCTCATCGGCAAGAGCGTCGCGCTGTACTTCGAGAAACCGGTACCCGCCGTTGAATTGGTCTAAAGAACCGAGCGTCCCCGGCGTCTTCTCCCCCCGACAATGCCGGCAGACGGCGGAATCGATCGTTGCACTGCAGGAGCCGTCGGGCGCGATCCCGTGGTCAGAAGGCGGGCATACCGATCCCTGGGATCATGTGGAATGCGCGATGGCGCTCACGGCGGCGGCCCTGATCGAGCCGGCACGGCATGCGTTCGAGTGGTGTCGCCGTCAACAACGTGCGGACGGCTCGTGGCCGATCCAGCTCCGCGCGGGCCTCGTCGAAGACGCCAACAGCGACAGCAACTTCTGCGCCTATGTGGCAGTCGGCGTGTGGCACCACGTATTGGTCACCGGCGACCGCAGATTTGCGACTGCGATGTGGCCGACGGTGCGCGCCGCGATCGCCTTTGTCCTGGACTTACAGCTCGAAGGCGGCGAAATCTGTTGGGCACGTGGTCCTTCAGGGCCAGTTACCGAGGCGCTGCTGACTGGATGCGCCAGTATTTTCCAGAGCATTCGCTGCGCGCTGGCGCTGGCCAATCTGATCGACGAACCGCAACCGGAATGGGAGCTCGCGCTCGGCAGATTGGGTCACGCCATCACCACCCATCCGTCGGCGTTCACCGAGAAGCCGCATCATTCGATGGACTGGTACTACCCCATCCTCGGTGGGGCGCTCCGCGGTCCCGCGGCGACCGCCCGGATCGCCGATCGTTGGGGCGATTTCGTCGTCGACGGTCTGGGCATCAGATGCGTCGACGACCGGCCGTGGGTAACCGGCGCGGAGACCTGCGAGTTGGTGCTGGCCCTCGATGCCATGGGCAATCGGCAGGCGGCGCTGCGGCAGTTCGCCGCCATGCAGCACTTACGTGAATTGGACGGCTCTTATTGGACCGGCCTGGTGTTCAGCGACGGAAAGCGTTGGCCTGTCGAGCGAACCACCTGGACCGGGGCGGCGGTGATTCTCGCCGCTGACGCGCTGTCCCGCACCACTGCAGGAAGCGACCTGTTCCGAGGCACTGATCTGCCGCGTGGCTTGGAGGGTGACTACGACTGCGAGTGTGCGATCAGCCCGTCGGATCGCTAGATCGCGCCACCCGCGTCGCCTGCTATCCGCTCCAGCACCCGCATCGACCCGGTAACGGATCTCTCCACGAACGCGCCGCTTTGCACAGCGCGGCAATAGATCTGGTAGGGCGCCTGACCGCCGTCACGCGGGTCGGGGAAGACGTCGTGAATGATCAGCCCCCCGCCGGCATCTACCCATTTCGCCCAGCCGTCGAAGTCTTGGTGCGCGGCAGCTTCACTGTGGCCGCCGTCGATGAACAGCAGCTGCAGCGGCGTGCGCCACCCAGCGGCAACCACAGTCGACTTACCCACCACCGCCACGACGTTGTCGTCCAGGCCGGCGTTGTCGAGCGTGCGCCGCAAGGCGGGCAACGTGTCGAAACGTCCAGTGGCCGCGTCGACCAGGGATACGTCGTGGTATTCCCAGCCGGGCTGATGTTCTTCGGAGCCGTGATGATGGTCGACGGTGTAGAGAACGCTGCCGCGGGCACGCGCTGCCGCGCCCAGTAACACCGTCGACTTGCCGCAGTACGTTCCGATCTCGACACCGACACCATGATCGAGGTAGCTCAGCGCGGCGTCGTGCAGGGCTTGGCCCTCGTCTGCGGGCATGAATCCGGTGACCTGATCGGCCAGTTCGAATAACCGGATGGTGAGCTCGTCGTTGGCGGCGCGATCTGAGGAGAACGTCATCACCTGAACGGTAACGCACGGGGGTTGGCGGACGGTTGCCGCACCTGCGCCGTTGTAGTAGTGTCCGGACACGTGTCCAACCCGGTAGCTCGGGAATCGACAAGACGGCGATTGAGTGCCAAGCAAGCCGACACCGTTGACCGGCTCGGCCATGCCGCGATCGGTGTTCTTAGCCGAGAAGGCTTCTCCGGCTTAACGATTCGTATGGTCGCCGCCGAAGCCGGAGTTGGCGCGGCAACGGCGTACACGTATTTCTCTTCCAAAGAGCACCTCGTCGCCGAAGTTTTCTGGCGGCGGTTGGCGTCCAGCCCGGTTCCGCCGACCGATTCGCCGGATCCGATCGTGCGGGTTATCGCCGTGCTGCGCCAGATCGCACTGCTGGTTGCCGGCGAACCCGAACTCGCCGGCGCGGTGACCAACGCCTTGCTCGGCAAGGATCCCGAGGTCGAGCATCTCCGGCTGCGCATCGGCCGCGAAATTCATCAGCGGTTGGTTACGGCCCTTGGCCCCGCCCACGCTCCCGACCTGGTCGAATTGCTTGAGTTGCTCTACGCGGGAGCGCTGGTGCGCGCCGGGATGGGCTATGCCTCATACACCCAGATCGCCGACCGGCTGGAAACGTCAGCGCGACTGCTGTTGGCCGGAAGGCCGGGTGATGTCGCAGACGCTGTCCTTCCCCAAGGCGGGCCGCTGTAGCTGCGCTGCATGGCATGATCAACGCCCATGGATTTCGTCGATCACCCCGAAAGCGACCAGGCCTGGGATGCCACGGCGCGATCTGAGACCGAAACCCAACGATTAGACCGTAATTGGCTCAGCCTGCTGCAAGAGTTGCGAGTTGTTCAGACCGGCGTCCAACTGCTCACCGGGTTTTTGTTGACGTTGCCGTTTCAGCCCCGCTTCGACGGGTTGAACACCACGATGCGGATGGTCTATCTGGCAACAGTGGGCTGCTCAGTCGGCGCCACGGTGTTGTTGGAAGCTCCGGTCGGGATGCACCGCTTGCTGTTTCGCCAGCATCGTATCCAGTTCTTGGTCTCGGCCGCGGATCGGTTCGCGTACGCGGGGCTACTACTGATGGGCGCT
The DNA here is from genome assembly GCA_035642975.1 of Mycobacterium sp. Classification (GTDB taxonomy): domain Bacteria; phylum Actinomycetota; class Actinomycetes; order Mycobacteriales; family Mycobacteriaceae; genus Mycobacterium. Next base: position 254 of record DASQRI010000305.1, on the reverse strand, counting down.
GCTCTCACCGGCGTCACGGTGATCATTTTCGGCGCGGTGGCCGGCCCGACGACGGGTGCCATCGCCGGGACCTGCGCGGTGTTGGCTCAACTTGGTTTTTGGGTGCTGTTGCCGCTGTGGCTCCGACATGAGGCACCCCCACCGAGCCAATAACCACCGCAGCGGCCGGTTTGCCCAGCGCACAACCCGGGAACACAGCTGCCATGTTGATCCGCAGAATCGCACGTCCCCTGCTGTCCGCAGTATTCATTGGC
>DASQRI010000304.1:0-5265 GCA_035642975.1 Mycobacterium sp. | reverse complement strand
CGATGCCGTCGCCGGAATACCCACCGAATACGGCAATGCGGTCATCGACAACATGCTGTCGCTGCTGGCAACCATCACCACCACAGACGAACTGCTCGGGGTATGGACCAACGCATGACGGATGCAGCGGCGGAGATTCAGTGGCGGATTTCCCGAGCTCAAACCCGTCGAAGCACCTCCGGAGTTGGACCGCTTCGTCGCCGCGCTGCGCCACCTGCAAGATCTGACGGTCTCGACCAACCCGGACGGCTCGATGTGGGCCACCGCGACCGAGCATGTCGAGGCGACGTGTGCGCTGCTGGCCGGCCATCAGGTGCCAGAAGGTTGGCCCCAGCCGGCCGAGACGTCGAACTGCCCGGGCTGGTCATCCCCTGTTGCCGCCCTGGACCATCACGAACTCCGGACCCGACGGCGGTGGCAGACGTTGTCGTCACCGGACGTCCCAGCGAGCGGTGGGGCCAGGAGCTCGTCGCCGTCGTCGCGCTTGCCGAAGACGCGCGCGCCGATGCCAGCGAGTTGATCGACCATGCCGCAAAGACATTGGCCCGCTACAAACTGCCGAAGGCGATCGTGTTCCGTGCGGCCATCGAGCGCAGCCCGTCGGGCAAGGCCGACTACCGGTGGGCGCGCGAGCAAGCGCTGAACGACTAGATCCCGAACCAATGCGCAAGCGCGCGGTGACGCCGTCGCCGTCCTGATCGAAACCGGCCGCGGCGTGGCCCCAACGAATCTCCGTGTGGTACTCGTCGGCCCGCTCGGAGAGCACCTGAACGAGCCCGTGCTGTTGAACCGGGAGTTGTTGACCTCTAAACCGGCTAAAATCACAACATTTCATTTGGTCGATTGCGACCCTCCGACCTCACCCGGTTGCTGTTGGCATGGCCTTTTGGTGAAGGCAGCGAACCGTCGGGCGGCCGGTGAGATATCGCGCTTAAGGGCCCAGACCAACCCGACGGGACGTTTTGCCTGCCGATTTGATAGGGGGATGTAGACCGCCATCGGTTCGGCGCGATCCGGGCGCGGTGCAGGCACTACCGCAACCCCCAGACCGGCGGCCACCAGCCCCTCCATGGTTGGGAGCCACGTTACTTCGAATGCAATCGGCGGGTTGATGCCCGCGGCCGCCCACAATTCGTGGGTGACGGTACGCAGCATGAATGGGTCTGTCGCGACAATGAATGATTCGTCGGCGGCCTCGGCCAGGCTGATCCTGCGCCGGTGGGCGAGGCGGTGGTTGTGCGGCACCGCAAGACATAAGCGCAGGGTGATGAGCGTGTGCCAGCCGAACTGGGCACCGTCCGGACGGGGACCCGTGATCGCGAGGTCAACTTCCCCGGTCGCGAGAAGATCGGCGACTTGGTTGCCCGCGGCCTCACGGAGATCGAACTGCACCCCGGGGGCCTCGGCGCGGAATCGGTGCAGCAGATCCGGAACCAACCAGCTGGCCACTGAGCGCACAAACGCTAATCGCACGGTGCCGCTATCAGGATCGCGTAGGGCGGCAATTCGCTCACTGGCCCAGCGCATTTCGGCGATACCGCGGCGCGAATGCTCCAGCATGATTCGCCCATAGGCGTTGAGCTGTATCCGACGGTGGAGCCGATCGAACAACGGCGCGCCGACTTGGTGTTCGAGACGTGCTAGCGCTCGCGACAGCGTGGGTTGGCTGATGTTGAGTTTGGCTGCGGCGTCGGTCATGTGCCCGGTTTCGGCCAGCGCCACAAACCAGCGCAATTCGTCAATGTACACCGCCGAATGATACGTCTAATGAATCGATATATAAAAAATTAGCATTTTACGCATCCTCCTGTGAGTGGTTATGTGGGAGATGAAAGGCCACCAGCCTTGAGGAGGAGCAGTCATGCGCTACATCAAACTCGGGTCAACTGGTCTGGACATCTCGCCGATCGCGCTGGGCGCCATGACGTATGGCGAGCCGGGTCGCGGATATCCGGTCTGGTCACGTAGCGAAGAGGACAGCCGCCCGCTGATCAAGCACGCGCTAGAGTCCGGCATCAACTTCTTCGACACCGCCAACATGTATTCCCTGGGCTCCAGCGAGGAGATTCTCGGGCGGGCGCTGAAGGATTACGCCAACCGTGACGATGTGGTCGTCTGCACCAAGGTCCGCTACGCCATGCGCTCGGGCCCAAACAGTCAGGGGCTATCCCGCAAGGTCATCATGGCCGAGATCGACCACAGCTTGCGTCGGCTGGGCACCGACTACATCGACATCTACATGATCCATCGGCCGGACAACCAAACGCCATGGGAAGAGACCCTGGAAGCCCTTCACGACGTCGTCAAAGCTGGTAAGGCCCGCTACCTCGGCGCATCGTCGATGCGGGCCTTTGAGTTCGCCAAGGCCTTGCACCTGCAGCGCGAGCACGGCTGGGCCCGATTCATCACGATGCAAGATCACTACAACCTGCTGGCCCGCGAGGAGGAACGCGAGATGCTGCCGTTGTGCGCCGACGAGGGTGTGGGCACGATGGTGTGGAGCCCGCTGGCGCGTGGTCGGCTGGCCCGCCCGTGGCAGGCCGCTACCACGAATCGTTCGGGGTCTGACCCCATCGCCGACGTCCTCTACACCGACCCGACAGCCGACGCTGACCGCGCCATAATCGACGCCGTTGGCGAAATCGCTGCGGCTCGCGGTGTTTCGCGCGCCACGATCGCCCTGGCGTGGCTGCACCATAACCCGGTGGTGGCGGCCCCGATCGTCGGCGCCAACACGACCGTCCAGATCGACGACGCAGTCGCCTCAGTCGACATCGAACTCACCGATGGCGAACTCGAGCGACTGCAGTGTCCATACACCCCGCGCTATGACCTCCAAGGTGTCGAGGACGACCAGGCCGGGCTGCAGCGCGTCAGAGCGCAATCGCCGGGCCTCTTCCTACAACACGGGCCAGACGATGAGAAGCACGCGACAACAACGGAATTAGCTGCAGTCCATCAAAGCGTCGATTGATCGATGTTGGCTTGCCGCCGGCCAATCCGACCCGGGCACCCCGATGTTGTCTACCTGTCCAACTACTAAGCGATAAGGAGTTTGAGCATGACGCTCATCGACCGACCGATCCGAATTGCCGCTCACCTGCAGTTGCAGCATGCCGACTATGACGCGATCCGCCGCGCCGCCCGGGAAGCCGAAAACATTGGCGTGGACATCGTTTTCAACTACGACCACTTCTTCCCACTGTCCGGCGACCCGAACGGCAAGGTTTTTGAATGCTGGACGGTGCTGGGCGCCTGGGCCGAATCCACCAGCCGCGTGGAGATCGGTGCCCTGGTCAGCTGCAACGCCTACCGCAACCCAGACCTGCTGGCTGACATGGCCCGCACCGTCGATCACATCAGCGACGGCAGGCTCATCCTCGGCATCGGCGCAGGCTGGTGGCAAAAGGACTTCGACGAATACGGCTACACATTCGGCACCGCAGGGCGACGCCTCGACGGCCTTGCCGCCGCAATGCCGCGAATCGAGCACCGACTCGCCCGACTCAACCCACCACCGACCCGTAAGATTCCGGTCATCATCGGCGGAGGCGGCGAAAAGAAGACACTGCGGATCGTCGCGGAGCACGCCGACATCTGGCACGCAGTCGGCGACCGAGACACCCTCCACCACAAAATTGACGTGCTCGAAGGCCATTGCCGGGCGGTCGGCCGCGACCCAAACGACATCGAACGCTCCGGCCAAATCGTGCCGTGCCCCGCGATCCCCGTCGACGAAGCGGGTGATTACGCCACACCCGACGAACTGCGCGACCTCGGCTACACGTTATTCACATGGACCATCGGCGGACCGAACTACGACCTCGAGCCCCTGCGGGAATGGATCGACTGGCGCGACAAACACAACGGTTGATGCTGGGAGGAACCATGGATATCGTCGACGCGCAAGTACACGCCAATATGCTCGGCACTGACGTGACGCTGGCGATCATGGATGCTCTCGGTATTCAGGCGGTGCTGTTCGACGAATATTTGACGACAGCCGAGGACGGCGCGCCCCAACCCGGCTATCGCCTGGCCGACGGCGCCTTCCGCCCCGTTGGACCCAATGCCGAAGCGGCGGCGCTACGCCATCCCGAACGGTTCGCCTTCTTAATGCGAGTGGACCCGCACGACCCGGGAATCGAGGGCTGAATCGAGACGTTGGCCGCTGCCCCCGGCTTCAAGGCGCTGTGCACCCTCGCCTAATGGCCTAGAACCGCCCGCGCGCCGCGCCCACCGCCGAGGTTTACGCTCAAAGAGGCATAGGGAAAGGTATGCAATGTTCGCAGCGTTCGGATTCGAAGCCCTCGGTGTAGTAGTCGGCGATATGTACTTTGTCGACCCGGCTCCGCGTACCGGTCAGGAAACCCCAGAACGGGGGGTCAGATTGGAACTGCGCCTCGTCGACCGAGCCGAACCCCGGGGGTCCATTTACGCCGGCGTGCCGATCGCGTTCACCCGCCCGGTGTGGCGGGTGGACCTTTTCGGATCAACAGAGAGCCCGCCGGGGACGTTGGACCGGGCCCATCACCATCCCCGTTTCGACGGTTGGGAGCCCGGACGCCGGCACTTCGTCACCGAACTGTTAGCCAACCCGCTAGCCTGGCTGGCCGATGAGCTGGCCGACCCGCCAGCCGTGCTGGCGCGGGCAGGCGTTGATCCCGGTGAGGTCAGCGAAGCCGATAAGGCCGGACTCGCCGCGGCGGCCCCGGAGATCGTCGCCGTAGTGAAGCGGATGCTCGATGGCGTGCGGGACGGCAAATTGGCCCCGGTCCCCGCCGAGCCGGTTGCGGCGGCCCGCACCGGCTGGCTCTAGCGGTTAGCCCAGCCGCTCGATGATGGTGGCGTTGGCCATGCCGCCGCCTTCACACATCGTCTGCAGCGCGTAGCGTCCGCCGCTCTGCTCGAGAGCGTTGACCATCGTCGTCATGATGCGAGCACCGCTGGCGCCCAACGGGTGTCCGATGGCGATCGCGCCGCCATGGACATTCGTCTTGGCCAGATCCGCCCCGGTGTCTTTGGCCCAGGCCAGCACGACCGGAGCGAACGCCTCGTTGACTTCGAACAGGTCAATGTCGGCCAGTGTGAGTCCGGCACGCTGTAGCACCTTCTCGGTGGCCGGAATCACGCCGGTCAGCATGTAGAGCGGATCCGAACCCACCACCGTCGTGGTGTGAATCCGGGCGAGCGGGCGCAGACCCAGCTTCTTGGCGGCCGCGCCACTGGTGATCAGCACGGCGGCGCTGCCATCGGACAGCGGCG
>DASQRI010000303.1:0-3749 GCA_035642975.1 Mycobacterium sp. | reverse complement strand
GGCTTGTTCTTGTGGCATCACAAGGCCACCTTGTGCGTGGGTGAAACGTGGCAGTGAGCTTTCGCCGGCAGTATTTGCACGGGAACACGCCAGCTGAGTGGAGCATCCCGAGTTCGATGCACACCTCATTTCGTGAGACCGGTGTGCTTCCCGATCTGGTCCAGAGCGTAGTCCGTGATGGCAACGATTAGATTCGGTTCATCTAGACACGTCGGGCCGCTCGGCACGGTCAGTGAACTGCGGCCATGGCGGCGAGGCGGTGTCCCGCAAAGGGATCCGCATCCGAACACATGGTGGTTCCGACCGACGGTCTGCTGCTCGGCAAGATTCGGCTTGGCCGAACGGAAGTTTGAGCTAGTAGACAGAGACCAACCGGTAGCTGGTGCGCGACTACGGCCTGACGGAGGAACCGGGCTCCTGGGCAGCACCGGGCAGTGAGAACTTTGCTTACCTGATATCAAGGATCGGAAGCTTTTGGCGTAGGGCTAACAGTGGCTGGTCTGGTACTGCCCGTCGCATGCCGTTGGCCTCAACGCAGCTGGAATCTTGCTGCGTAAGCCTACTCGGCATTGGAGAACCTGAGCAAGAAGTGAGCCAGGGGTCGATACCAATGCGTCATCCCTCAGAGCGGTATCGTGCCAGGGTGATGAGGCGGGCGGGGATGGTTTGTCAGCCGATAGGATTGGGATCGTGTCCCCCCACACCTATGTGGCCGAGTACAACGGCGGCGCATTGGTTATAGAGATGGGCAGCCGCGGCGAAGCCGACTAGTTCACAGGGGATCTGGTGGGGGCGATGCAGAATTACCTGGCCGTGACGTTGTAGCCACTGCAGCTTCTGGGGTTTTTCAGAGGAACAGCAGGACTCCGATGTGGACCATACTTGACCCCGTGTGATGATCCGGCGGAGAGTCCCCGTTGTATCTCATCGGAGATGTCTTTGGTCAGACTAGGTGGGTGACGTCCACACTGTTCCAGCGCTGTGCGATATATTCAGCAACCAGCCGGCGGTGACAGTGGTCGGGTTTGTCTTCACTGCACAACAGCACGGCATTGTCGAGCAGCTTATGCGGGACCGTCTCCTCGATTCGACGCGTCCCAATCAATTCTAGGAATTGCGACTCGTACTCCGCCCACGTGGTGGCGCCGCGTTTCTTGTAGCTGTCGAGCATCGTTTGCGTAGGTGCCAGGTCCACGCGATGGACGTAGTCCATGCCACAGATCTCTCTGAGGAAGAACCTGAGGTCATCGCGTTTCGCGAAGCCGGCCAATTGTGAGACGTTGTTCAGCCGGACGTCGACGAGAGTAGTGGCGCGCGACTCCCGTAACAGTCCGAAGAATTGTTCTGCCGACTTCCTGGTGAAGCCAATCGTGAAGAGTCTCATCGCCACGCTGTGTCGTCGGCGCAGAGCTCCGGATTTACGTAAGCGATCCGGTGTTCCTGGCGGATGAGAGCCTCCCTCAGGAGCTCGGCCGGCGAATGGAACAGATCTGCCTGACGCAGGCCGAATCGCGCCATAAGCCGATGCATGGCCATCCCGTGGCTTTCAACCCGCCCATCGCGATGAATATGGTCGATCGCGACTCCGCGGTCGGCTAGCACCTGTGCGATGAGAACGGTGCGGTGGCACTCAAGTGGCTCCGCCTCGCTGCACATGATAGCGATCTGTTCCATTCGTGTGCCTTCGAGTAGGCGTTCGATGCCTCTGTCGAACTCGTAGGTTTGCGAAAGGCGTTCGTACTGAACTTTTCCATTGACGTAGCAGGTGCCGCACCCACGTATGGGACGTATCGCGATTGGGCCGACCGCGCGGGGTGACGCGCGCTTCGGTGTCAGCTGGCAGTGGCTCGGGCTCACGTCGACTTTCGCATCCCTAGCCGCCCGCCACGTCGAGGACCACCCGAAAGCGGGCATCACCGGACATCATGTGCTCGTAGGCCTTCGGGGCGTCCTCGAACGGCAGCAATTCGATCATCGGCGTGATTGCATGCTCGGCGCTGAAGGCCAGGTTGTCCTCGTTCTGGATCGGGGTGCCGGTAAGGCTGCCGACAATGGAGCGGCCGCCGAAAATGAGGTCGGTTGTCTGCACTTCGATAGGGTCAAAGGCCCCGCCTACCACGACTAGCTGACCTCGCGGCGCCAGGCCTGCCAGCAGCGGCGACATCGAGGCCCCGCTGGCGGCGGTCGCGATGATTGCCGCCGCGCCACCGAGGTCCTGCAACGCGGCCCCTGGATCTAGCGCTGCGCTGTCGATATAGTGGTGGGCACCCAATTGTGTTGCCAGTGCAGCTTTTTCGGCGCCGCGGGCGATCGCCACTACCCGGTAGCCCAGCTTGTTGGCGTATTGCACCCCGAGGTGGCCCAGGCCGCCGATTCCTTGCACGCCGACCAACGCATCGGGTTTCAAGTCGAGACCCCGCAGTGCGTTGAAGGTGGTGATGCCGGCGCACAGCAGCGGCGACGCTTCCAGCGATGTCAACTGATCGGGGATACGGACCAGACCGGTGGCGCGGGCGTAGACGACCTCGGCGTACCCGCCGTCTGCCGTGGTGCCCGGTTGCGGCTGGTTCTGGCAGTTCACGAAGTCACCGCGACGACACCAATCACACGTACCGTCGTGTCCGCCCAGGAAGCCCAGGCCGACGCGATCTCCGACCTGCCAGCTGGTGACAGCGTCCCCGACCGCATCAATGACGCCGACGATCTCGTGGCCGGGCACAATCGGCACGCTGGGGTCGGCACGCATGCCCTCAACAGCGAGCATGTCGCTGTGGCACACACCGCAGCTTTGAACCTTGAACCTGACATGACCGGGACTGGGCGCGACAAGTTCGCGGTCCACCAACTCAAACTGTCGCTGACCAGTCACCTGGAAAGCACGGTAAGTAGCCATTTAGTTCTCCTTGTTGAAGTGAATAACGTTGGTGGCGAGGATTCGAAAAGATGAGCTCGTGGCTGCCGGGCATTTGGACGAGCCGGTACAGGCCCATGGCCGACGGGGTGCGGGATCTGAGTGGTCAACCGCTCGTCTTATGTGGTCGGTGTGTCCTCGGCGGGCCGGTCGGCGTAGATGCCGCGGAGCATGCCGGTGGCCTGACCGATCTCGATGAGGTAGCCGTCCGGGTCGCGAAGATAGCACCGAATCTCGGCCTTACGGTCAAGTGGTTCGGTGAGGAATTGCGCCCCTTTGGATCTGGCCGCGGCGTAGAACGCCGCAATGTCGGCGACTCGCACGTTCAAGAAGGACGACACTGGATCATCGGGTTCCGGCGGACCGAGAATGACATCGGGTTTGTCCGGCGTGGGGCCACCGCCCGGGTTCATGATGATCCAGCTGTTCGCCACTTGAACGACGGCCGGGCTCTCCTTCAGCACGACCCGACCGCCGAAGATGTCAGCGTAGAAATCGCGCGAGCGAGCAACGTCGCGCACGGTCAGGAAATGGGTCAGAACTAGTCCCTGTTCCGGAGCGGGAAAGTCGTTCGGATTGGTCATCATTCACTCGTTAGTGTTGGTGTTCTTCGTTCCACGTCCCATCGACGCGGATCGGCTACAAGTACGGCGCGCGCGATGGTGCTCCTTATGAGCTCAGCCAGCTGCGGAGCGTGCGTGGCGAGCATGCCGTGGTCGGCGCCATCCAGAGGTACGGCCTCGCCGTGCTTGACCGTGGCCGCCAGTCGCTTTGCGATCAGCTCAGAGACGGCGGGGCTGCTGGTGCCATACGCGATAGCGACCGGTGCCGACAGCGC
>DASQRI010000302.1:0-13660 GCA_035642975.1 Mycobacterium sp. | reverse complement strand
TCGAGCCAACGACGAATCGCTCGAGCTGGTCGACTAGCGAAACCCATATCGAGGAACGGCGCCCTGACCGGAGCGCTCGGCCCCGGTTTCGGTGCGGGTCGAGAACATCGACCGGCTCAAGATACCGGGATCGTTCGCCGTCACGTTGCTGGCCAATGGCGAGCCGATCGCAAAGCGTGCTTTTTTCCAGCCGAGTTCGCCGCGGGATTGCGAGAACTGCGGGGAGAATGCGCTGATCAACATCGACTTCCGCATCGAGCAGGACGAACTTCTCGACCGGAAGCTGTCGGTCCAGATCGACGTGCTCGGCCACGAGGGGATCGGCGCAAAGTTTCCGCTGTCGCAAGCGGGCAATCCGACGATCAATGCGCGGCTGCTTCTTGAGGACGAATAGACACTCGCACGACCGCTGCCCTCGCGCTTGTTTACAACAGGTAGCGGTAGGCCGGCGAGCCGGGCGCGATGGTTTCGATTTGCATCTCGGTGGCCCGCATCCGCTGCAACAAACCGTCTAGGCCTGCGGCCGAACCCAGCTCGATCCCGACCAGTGCCTCACCGGTTTCCCGGTTGTTGCGTTTGACGTACTCGAACAGCGTGATGTCGTCATTGGGCCCCAGCACGCCGTCGAGGAAGCGGCGCAGCGCGCCGGGCTCCTGCGGAAAGTCGACCAGGAAATAGTGCTTGAGGCCCAGGTGCACCAGCGAGCGCTCCAACACTTCGCCGTAGCGGGACACGTCGTTGTTGCCGCCGGAGACCAGACACACCACGGTGGAATCCGGCTCGATCTCCGCTTCCACCAACCCCGCGACCGCCAACGCGCCCGCCGGCTCGGCGATGATGCCCTCGTTTTGATACAGGTCGAGCATCGCGGTGCACACCGCTCCTTCGTCGACCGTGGTGATCGACACCATGTCCCCGGCAGCGGCCAGCGCCGCGTAGGTCAGCTTCCCCGCCCGGCTCACCGCCGCGCCGTCGACGAATTGGTCGACGTGGTCCAGGGTCACCGGGCCTCCGTTGGCCAGCGCCGCCATCATCGCCGCCGCGCCCGCGGGTTCGACACCCAGCACCGCGGTGTTGGTCGTTCGCTCGGCCAGGTAGGTGGTGATGCCCGCGATGCACCCACCACCACCGACCGGGACCACCACTAAATCCGGCTCTTCGTCGAGCTGGCCGAGCAACTCGACGGCGATCGTGCCCTGACCGGCCATGGTCCGTGGGTCGTCGAACGGCGGGACCAGCGTCGCGCCGGTGCGCGCCACGTCAGCAAGCGCGGCCTCGGCGGCCAGGTCGTAGGTCGATCCGCCCACGATCAGCTCGATGAACTGCCCGCCGTGGTAGCGGATACGGTCCCGCTTTTGCTTGGGCGTCTTGGCCGGTACGTAGACTCGACCGTGAATGCCCAGCGTCCGACATGCGTAGGCGAAGCCTTGCGCATGGTTGCCCGCCGACGAGCAGACCACGCCTGCAGCGGTCTCTGCCTCGGACAGCTGCACGAGCAGGTTGTAGGCGCCGCGCAGCTTGTAGGAGCGCACGGTCTGCAGGTCTTCACGCTTGAGGTAGACGTTGGCCCCGGTCGTCGCGGACAACCGGTCGCTGAGCTGCAGCGGCGTGGGCGTGACCACCCCGGCGATTCGCTTCGCCGCGCTGTCGATGTCAGCCGCAGACAGCGGACAGCTGCCCGGGGCGCTCGGGCCTTGGCTCAGTTCGGCGGACACCGGTCAATGGTGCCACCAAGCTGCGCGTTCACTGCACAGGGGTCAGCACGAACACCGGAATTTGGCGATCGGTCTTGGTCTGGTAGTCGGCGTAGTCCGGGTAGGCCGCGACGGCGCGTTCCCACCAGACGGCCTTCTCGTCGCCGAAGACCTCGTGCGCGTCGTAGTCGCGGGTGACGCCGCCGTCCTGCAGCTCGACGCGCGGATTCTTGGCGACGTTGTAGTACCAGACTGGGTTCTTCGGCGCCCCGCCCAGCGAGGCGACGATCGCATACTCGCCGTCGTGCTCGACTCGCATCAGGGGTGTCTTGCGAAGCTTGCCGGTCTTGGCGCCGACCGTGGTCAGCAGAATGATCGGCATGCCCTTCATGTCCGCGGCGTCGGTTCCACCGGACTCGGCGTATTTGTCGGCTTGTTCGCGGGACCAATCTAATGGGCTGGGGGCGTATTCACCTTCGAGTGGCATTCCACCACCCTAGAACGCGCGGGCCTACGCAGGCTGAGGCGACGGTGCCGTCTTCGGCTCGTGGACGTCCGGTCCCGGCTCGCCGGCGTACAACTCCTCGATTTCCACCGCGCACTTAGCCATGGTGGGCTTGCGCTTGAGCTTCATCGTGAGGGTGATCTCCTCGCCGCCGGGCTCCCACAAGGTGGGCAGCACCCGGAACCGCTTGATCTGCTCAACCCGCGACAGTTTGGCGTTGCCCTGGGCCACCCCTGCCGCGATGCGGTCGAGCACCTCGGGGTGGGCCGCCAGGGCCGCAGGTGAGGCCTCGGCGAGCCCGTGCTGGTCCGAGTAGGGACCGACCGACTCAGCGTCGAACACCAACAGCGCGGTGTTGTACGGGCGGCCGTCGCCGATCGTGAGCATGGCGCCGACCATCGGACAGGCCGCCAGGATGGTGGTCTCGATGTTGGCCGGCGACATGTTCTTTCCGGCCGCGTTGATAATCAGCTCCTTCTTCCGGTCGACGATCCGCAGATAACCGTCGGAATCCACGTCCAGGATGTCGCCGGTGTGCAGCCAGCCGTCGGGGTCGATCGCCTCGGCGGTCTTGGCAGGCTCGTCGCGATAACCCTTCATCACCAGGGGCCCCCGCACCAGATATTCGCCGTCCTCGGCGATCTTGCCCTCCAGCCCCGGCAGCAGTCTGCCGACCGTGCCCAGTCGCGCCTCGGCCGGATGACTCACGCTGGCAACACAACTCAACTCGGACATGCCCCACACCTCGGCAATCGGGATGCCGATACTGGCGAAGAAGGCCAGCGTTTCCCGCGGGATCGGCGCCGCGCCCGAGACCGCCCACCTGAGCTGGTCCAGGCCCAGCCGGGCACGCAGCTGCGAGAGCACCAACTCGTCGGCCTTCGCGTATTCCGCGGCCACGTCGTCGGGCAATGGCTCGCCGGCGACTAGGGCCGCCGCCTGTTTACCGGCCACCGACATGGCCCACTGCAGGGCCTGGCGCTTTGTCTCATCTTTTTCGTGGGCGACAGCGAATTCGATTGCAGCCTTGAGCTTTTCCCAGACCCTGGGCACGGCGCCCCAGATGGTCGGGCGGACATCGGACAGCGCCGCCGCAATCGCGCGAGCATCGGAAATCACCGTGACCTGGGCTCCGAACACCTCTTGGTTGTACAACGCCATCGTGCGGTCGGCGATGTGCGCCGTCGGCAGAAAAGAGGTGACCCGATCGCCGAACTCAACGCCCAGAACGGCTTCGAGGGCCTGCGCCTCGAACAGCAGGTGGGCGTGCGTCATCTCCACACCCTTGGGGTTTCCCGTCGTCCCGGAGGTGTAGATGAGGGTGACCACGTCGTCGGGTTGCACCGCGCGCCAGGTGGACTCGAAATCGAAGTCGTCAGCGCCGGCGGCGTAGAGATCATCCATCGAGAGCGTGCCGTCCGGGGAAGCGTCGATGCAGATGATGTGCTCCAGCTCCGCGCCACTGGCTCGGATCCGGTCGATGTATTGCTGCTCGCAGATCACCACTTTGGTGCCGGCGTTGGCGAAAACGTAGGTCAGTTGTTCGGCGGGCAGCGTGTTGTACACCGAGAACGAGGTGGCGCCGAGGTGCTGCGCACCCACTTCCAGCGGGTAGAACTCGATCCGGTTGGCCATCATCAGCGAAACCGTGTCGCCGCGGCGGACCCCGAGGCCGGCCAGGCCGGCCGCGACCCGGCGCACATCGGCCGCGTACTCCCGCCAGGTCATGGTCTGGGTGTCACCCGGAGTGCGAAGCGCGACAGCGTCGGGGTCGATCGCCGCGTTGCGCTGGAATGCCTCGCACAGCGTGCTCGGCTGCCCGGACGTCGTTTTCGAATCGATCACGCAACCGAGGCTAGTCCGGTAGTACGGTGCCCGGTATGGGAATTGCGATCACCGAGTTGACACCCGTCGAGCGGACGGTGTTCGTCACCCAGTACGCCCGCGCGCTCGACAGCCGTTGGCCCAGGCCGATACTCGGCGACACCTTCGCCGACGAAATCGTGGGCAAGATCGACTACGACTTTGAGGCATTGGGTGTGCCATCGAGTGCGGTATGCCAGACGGCGTTGCGGGCCAAGATGCTGGACGAGCGGGCGCGCCGTTTCATCGCTGGACATCCCGACGCCGTCGTGGTGGATCTCGGCGCGGGGTTGGACACCGGCATGCTGCGGGTCAAACCGCCGGCCACCGTGGACTGGTACAGCGTGGACCTGCCGAACGTCACCGCGTTGCGGGACGGACTGGTGCCAGCCGCCGAGCGTGCGCATTCGGTGGCGGCATCGCTGACCGACGACGACTGGGCTGCCTCGATCCCGTCCGACCGGCCCACCATGCTGATCGCCGATGGCTTGTTGGCGTTTCTGCCCGAGCCGGTGGTCATCAACCTGTTCCGCCGTATTCCCGAGCATTTCCGGTCCGGCGAACTGGCTATGAACGATTATGGGCGGGTTGGCCGGCTCAGCCTGCTGGCCATGAAAGTTACGTTTAGCGCCGTTGGGAACCAGTGGGCCTACCGGGGTTTCAAGGACGCGCGCCTGCCGGAGAATTGGAGTCCGCGCCTGACGCTGGTCGAGGAGACCAGCCTGGCGCACGCTCCGGAGGTCGACTTGTTTCCGCCGGCGCTCCGCGTGTCGACTCGGCTGTGGGGAAGGACCAAGGCCGGCGCCCGCCAGGCGCGGATCTTGCGCTACCGCTTCGGCAATTAGAAAGGTGACGACGATGACGGCGACGCTGATCACGGGCGCGAACGTGTGGGACGGGGTTGCGGCACATGCGGCGCCGCAACAGGTGTTGGTCGTCGACGGCCGCATCCAGAAAGTCGGCGAGGCCATCGAGGCGCCCGCCGACGCGCGGGTGGTGGACCTTGCCGGGCACACCGTGACGCCCGGTTTCATCGACTGTCACGTGCACGTGACGTTGGCACCACCGGTCGGCCTGCTGATGGCACTCGACTCGAGTACCGCCAAGACCTTGAAGGCGCTGCCGGTGCTGAGAGCCCTGCTGATGAACGGGTTCACCACCGTGCGCGACTTGGGCTGCGGGGATCCCGACTACCCCACGATCGACCTGCGCAACGCGGTGGCGGCCGGCATCGTGGAGGGCCCGCGAATGGTGGTGGCGCCACACTTGATTTCCGCGCGCGGCGGCCATGGCGACTTCAGTGGCATGGTCGCCGACCAATATCAAGGATGTTGCAGGCCACTGGAATTGGCGGCAGCCGACGGGGCCGACGAGATCCGCACCCGGGTGAGGCAAGAAATCCGGGCCGGTGCCGACTGGATCAAGTTCGGGGCCACCGGCGGGTTCGCCTCACCGTCGGACGACCCCGGGCACGCCACCTACAGCCAGGAGGAGATGAATGTGCTGGTCGCGACGGCCAACGATCTCGAAATCCCGGTCACGCCGCATAGTTACGGTGACGAGGGTATCCAGCGCGCCGTGCGAGCCGGGGTGCGCAGCATCGAACACGGCAATCTCGCCTCGGCCGAGGCACTGAAAATGATGCAGGACAACGGAGTCTTCATGGTGCCTACGCAATACACCATCGTGTCGGGAGCCCGTCGCGGCGAAGACGACCCGGTGTGGGCCGTTCTTCCGGAGCACTCGAAACGCAAGTTGCAGAAATATCGCGGCCCGCTGTTGGACGCGGCCGAGCGGTTGGCCGACAGCGACGTTCGGATCGCGTTCGGAACCGACGCCGGAATGTTCCCGCACCAAGACAATTGGCGCGAGTTCCCGATGATGGTATCCACCGGGATCACCCCGTTGCGCGCCTTGCGCGCTGCCACCAGCGAGGCGGCGGCATTGCTGCGCCTCGACCACCTCGGGGAGATCGCCGAGGGCAACATCGCCGACCTGATCGCCATGCCCGGTGATCCGTTTACCGATATCGACGTCACCGGTCAGGTGGATTTCGTCATGAAAGAGGGAGTGATCCGCAAGCAGCCGATCGGGTCGCTGCCCCCGGGTCTGCGGATTCAGAGCAGCCCTGCTAACCGCCCAGACACCCCGGGCCGAGCAGCGCTTTGAGATCACCCATCAGCGCCGGAGACGGCGTCACCCGCAGTGATGCGTCCAGTTCGAGCGTGGTGATCCGGTCCCCGCTGATCAGTCGCAGATGCACCTGCGATGTGCCCGGGTGACGGGCCAGCACCTGCTTGAGCGCGCTGACCTTGTCGATGGTGCACTGCCGCGTCGGCAGGCTGACGGCCAGCGGACGATCCAATTGCGCGTTCGAAAAGTCCGGTACCACAAGGTCGTTGGCAATCAGCGCAATCCGGTCATCCCGGATCGCCACCTTGGCGGTGACCATAACCACCGCGTCGTCGACGATCTCGCCGCCGAAAGCGGAATAGGTGTGCGGGAAGAACATCACCTCGATGCCACCGGTGAGGTCTTCCAACTGCGCGGAGGCCCAGGGCATTCCGTTCTTGTTGACCCGCCGGTTCACCGACGCCAGGATGCCGCCCACCTTCACCATGGTTTCGTTGGCGACATCGCCGTCAAGAATCGCCGGGATTGCCGTGTCGACTTGAGCCGCCAACAGATGCGCCACCCCGTTGAGCGGGTGCCCGGACACATACAAGCCCAGCATCTCCCGCTCCAGGGCGAGTTTGTGCTTGTCGTCCCACTCTTCGTCGGGCACCCGGATGCTGAAGACCGCATCGGCGCCCGCTCCCCCGTCGTTCGGGTCACCGCCGAACAAGTCGAACTGCCCCATCGCCTCGGCCTTCTTGGTGCCCAGCACCGAGTCGACCGCGTCGGTGTGCACCAGGAACAGCCCTTTGCGTGGATGCTTCAACGAGTCGAACGCGCCGGCTTTGATCAGGGATTCGGTGACCTTCTTGTTGCACGCCGCGATATCGACTTTGTTGAGGTAATCCGAGAAGTCGGTAAACTTACCCTTCTCGGTTCGGGTGTTCAGCAGTGAGGCAACGACATTGGCCCCAACGTTGCGCACCGCGCCCAACCCGTAGCGGATGTCGGTACCGACCGAGGCGAAGTTCAAGCCCGATTCGTTGACGTCCGGCGGAAGCACGGTGATGGCGAGTTTGCGACAGTCGGCGAGGTAGACCGCGGCCTTGTCCTTGTCGTCGCCGACCGAGGTCAGCAGGCCCGCCATGTATTCGGCGGGATAGTTGGCCTTGAGGTAGGCCGTCCAGTACGACACCAAGCCGTAGCCGGCGGCGTGCGACTTGTTGAACGCGTAGTCGGCGAATGGCAGGATGGTGTCCCACAGCGCTTTGATGGCCCTGGCCGAGAACCCGTTGGCCTGCATGCCTTCCGAGAAGCCTTCGAACTCCTTCTCCAGCACCTCACGCTTCTTCTTGCCCATTGCCTTGCGCAGAATGTCGGCTCGGGCGAGCGAGTATCCGGCCACCTTCTGCGCGATGCGCATGATCTGTTCCTGATACACGATCAGGCCATAGGTCTCGGCGAGGATGTCGCGCAGTGGTTCTTCAAGTTCGGGGTGGATCGGTTTGATTGCCTGCCGGTTGTTCTTGCGATCGGCGTAGTCGTTGTGAGCGTTCATGCCCATCGCGCCGGGGCGGTACAGCGCAAGGACCGCGACGATGTCTTCGAATCCGGTGGGCTGCATGCGTCGTAGCAGGTCGCGCATCGGCCCACCGTCGAGCTGGAACACCCCCAGCGTCTCGCCGCGGCCCAATAACTCGAAAGTGGCCGGGTCGTCGAGCGGAACGGATTCCAGGTCGAGGTCGATCCCGCGGTTGGCTTTGATGTTCTCGATCGCGTCGCCGATGATCGTGAGGTTGCGCAGGCCGAGGAAGTCCATCTTCAGCAGGCCGATCGCCTCACACGACGGGTAGTCCCAGCCGGTGATGATGGCGCCGTCCTGCGGGCGCTTCCACAGCGGGATCACGTGCGTCAGCGGCTCGCTGCTCATGATCACCGCGCAGGCGTGCACCCCCGCGTTACGGATCAGGCCTTCCAGTCCGCGCGCGGTCTGGTAGATGGTCCGCACATCGGGGTCGGTGTCGATCAGGCCGCGGACTTCGGCGGCCTCCTTGTAGCGTTCGTGGGCAGGGTCGGTGATGCCCGACAGCGGGATGTCTTTGGCCATGATCGCCGGAGGGAGCGCCTTGGTGATCCGGTCGGCGATCGCGAAACCGGGCTGCCCGTAGTGGATCCGGGCTGAGTCCTTCAGCGCCGCTTTGGTTTTGATGGTGCCGAAGGTGATGACCTGTGCGACGCGGTCATGTCCCCACTTGTCGGCGGCATAGCGCACCATCTCGCCGCGGCGGCGGTCGTCGAAGTCGATGTCGATGTCGGGCATCGAGGCGCGCTCGGGGTTGAGGAATCGTTCGAACAGCAGCCCGTGCTGGATCGGGTCGATGTCGGTGATGCCCAGCGCGTAGGCCACCAGCGAGCCGGCCGCCGAGCCGCGGCCCGGGCCGACCCGGATGTCAACGGACCGTGCGTAGTTGATCAAGTCAGCGACGATCAAGAAGTACGACGGGAAACCCTTGTCGCAGATGACTTCGATCTCATAGGAAGCCCGTTGGGAGTAGCCGTCGGGC
This sequence comes from Mycobacterium sp., assembly GCA_035642975.1. GTDB lineage: Bacteria > Actinomycetota > Actinomycetes > Mycobacteriales > Mycobacteriaceae > Mycobacterium. The sequence goes on along the minus strand of DASQRI010000302.1, from coordinate 4,919 downwards.
AACGCGTCGCGGAACCGCCGATGCAGCCCGGCGTCCACCTCGCGGCGCAGCCAGGACGCCTGGTCATGCCCGTCGGGCACCGGGAAGATCGGCATCCGGTCGCGTGGTGCCCACACGTCGGCATACGAGCTCACCCGCTCGGCGATCAGCAAGGTGGAGTCGCAGGCGCCGGCCACCTCGTCATCCCAGATTTCCCGCATCTCGGCGGCCGACTTCAGGTAGTAGCCGTCGCCGTCGAACTTGAACCGGTTCGGATCCGAGAGCGTCTTGCCGGTCTGCACACACAGCAGCGCCTCGTGGTTGTGCGCGGCGTCGCGGGTGACGTAGTGGCAGTCGTTGGTGGCCAGCGGCGGAATGTTCAGCGCCCGACCGATTTCCAGCAGCCCGTCGCGCACCCGGCTTTCGATGGACAGCCCGTGGTCCATCAACTCCAGAAAGTAGTTCTCGGCTCCGAAGATCTCCCGCCACTTGGCGGCGGACTCCAGCGCTTCGCGACGATGGCCGAGCCGCAGCCGGGTCTGCACCTCCCCGGACGGGCAGCCGGTGGTGGCGATGATGCCGGCGGCGTGCTCGGCGATCAGCTCGGCGTCCATCCGCGACCACTTGCCCAGCTGCCCCTCGAAGGACGCCAGCGACGACAGCTTGAACAGGTTGCGCAGACCGGTGGCGTTCTCGGCGACCATGGTCATGTGCGTATAGGAGCCGCTGCCGGACACGTCGTCGCTCTTCTGCCCCGGATCGCCCCACAGAATGCGGCGGGTCTCGAAGCGGGAGGCAGGAGCGACGTAGGCCTCGATACCGATGATCGGCTTGACTCCCGCCGAGGTGGCCGCGTTGTAGAACTCGCTGGCGCCGAACATGTTGCCGTGGTCGGTCATCCCGATCGCAGACATCTCCAGCCGCTGTGCCTCGGCCAGCATCGGCCCGACCTTCGCGGCACCGTCCAACATCGAGTACTCGGTGTGGTTATGCAGGTGCACGAACGACGCGCGATGTGGGGGCACCTCCCGCTTGCGGGGGACGCTTGCGCGAAGAGCGGACGGATCGGCCATAGGGACGCCAGTCTATGGCCGCGCACCGACGCATCCCCGGCGTGTCGGGAAGTGTGTCTTGCGGGACTGCGCTTTGGCCGAGATCGACGGGCCTGCCGCCTCACGGGCGAAGCGCGACGACGTCTGTATCGGTGTCGTCAGCCACGTCGGTCTGCTTCGCGTGCCGGCCCGCACCCGCATGATCCACGGTGCCGTCCGCACCTGCGGACGTTGATCCCGAGACGGGCGCAGGTAACGGTCCTGTTGGCCCATGCGGTGAGGGCGGCGGTAACCGTGATGGCCACCAGTTCGCCTGCCCGACCAGCACGGCCATCGCGGGCACGGTGATGGTGCGCACCAGGAAGGTATCCAACAGAAGGCCGGTCCCGATGATGAAACCTGCCTGCACCAAGGTGCTGATGCTGGCGAACAACATCCCGAACATCGAGGCGGCGAAAATGACACCCGCCGCGGTGATCACGCCACCCGTCGAACCCACCGTGCGGATAACCCCATCGCGCAGGCCGTACGGCGACTCTTCCCGAAGCCTCGAGATGAGCAGCAAATTGTAATCCGCACCCATTGCCACCAACACGATGAAAGTCAGTGCCGGGATGCTCCACGTCAATTCCTGGCCGAGCAGGAATTGAAAGACGATGACGCCCACACCAAGAGCCGACAAGTATGAGATCACCACCGAAGCTATCAAGTATATCGGCGCGACCACGGCACGCAGTAGCGCGACCAAAATCAGGAACACAATCAGAACGGTCATGACGATAATGAGTCGGAGGTCTTGATCGTAATAAGCACGCGTGTCTCGGAGCATCGCGGTGACTCCCGCTACTGATATCGAGGCGTTCGTCAGCGTGGCACTCGGGTGAGCCCCCCGAGCGGCATCGACGATCCGATGAATCTGATTCATCGCGTCGGTGCCGAAGGGGTAGAGCTTGGTTTGTACCAGGTACCGCGCCGTGTGCCCGTCAGGCGAGATGAAAGACGTCAACGCGTTGGTCAATCCTCCCCCGATATGTGTGGTTTCTTTGATCAGCGCCTTTACGCCATCGATCAGTTGCCGAATCGCGTCCGCGTAGGTGTGCGCGTCTTGCTGCGGGACGGCCGCGCGTTCCTTCTCGGCGGGGCTGTCGATGCCCATTGCACGTAGGTCGTTGGTGGCTTTGTCGAGTATTTGGCGCACATTTCGCGCCGCCGCCTCGATGCTGTTCGCGTCTGGCAGGGACTGCAGCTGTTGGGCAATATCAGCGATCTTCTGCAGCGCCCCACCGGCGCTCGCGGTGGTGGCGACGACGTCCAGCACCGTCACCGGCGCGGCATTGACGGTGCTGGCGATATCTGCGACGTCGACGGACATGGCGAAGCCGAGTGCACGCGCGGTGCTGACGAACATGGCCGTGTCGTCGGCCTCCCCGGCCGACCTGCCTTGTTGGCCGACATCGGGAGGTTCGTTTCCCGTATTGGCAAGCGGAAGCAGCATGGCGGCCACGTTCGGGAACGCGTCGGCTCCCCCACCGCGTGGGTCGCCGAGGGTCTGGAACGCGTTTGCGGAACCGTTGGATGGATCGTTTGCTGCGCCGTCAACCCCGTGATCGGTCGATTTCGGGGTGGGTGGAGGGGCACCTCGGATCGTCGCGACGTCGGACAGTTGGGTCACCCGCTGTTCCATCTGCTTCAAATCGGAAAGGGCCTCCGGCTTCCGCAAGTCTTGTGGCGATTGCACGACGAGATACTCAGGGATGGTGGCGTTCAACGGAAAGTGGCGGGCCAGCGTGGCATATCCGACAGAGCTCTCGACGGAATGCGGAAGTGTTTTGCCGTCGTCGTAGTTGACGCGGGCGAACGTCACGCAGCCGGCCAGAATGATCAGCACTGTGAGGCTGCCGACCAGATGGGTCACGGGTCGGCGCACAATGCGTGCTCCCGAACGCTCCCAGAAGCTGGTGGTGAGGTCGCGACGTGGCTTGATCCAACCATGACGCCCGGTGAGGACGAGCAGAGCCGGCAGGAAAGTCACTGCGGCCAGCAGAGCCACCGCAATTGAAATGGCCAACGCCGGACCCACATTTTTGAAGGCGCCCAAGTGGGTGAAGATCATCCCGAGAAAGGTGATCGACACAGTGGCCGCGGATCCCGCGATCACCTTGCCGATAGACGTCAACGCCTTGACGACGGCTTGATCCGAATCCACGCCGAGCCGCAAATAGTCGTGGTATCGGCTGATGAGGAACACCGCGTAATCGATTCCGGCGCCCGCCATCATCGTCGTCATCAACGTAATCGTCTGGCTGGACACACCCAGACCAAGTTGGGCGACCCCAGACACAATGGCCTGCGCAGTCGCTACCGATACGCCGACCGTTATCAACGGCAACATCATGGTGAGCGGATTTCGATAAATGACGAACAGGATGATCAAGACCATGAGCACGACGGCGGTCTCGATCACGTGCATATCGCGAATACCGATGTACGTGAGGTCGTCGTCGGTGGCCGCGGGGCCAGCCAGGTTCGCAGTCAGCGTGGATCCCGCGACGGCTTGTTTGACGATGTCGGCGACTCGGCCGTACCCCTCATGCAACTCGGGGGTGCCCCATCTGCCCGCGAGCACCATCGGCAGATACCAGGCTTGGTGATCCTTGCTGGTCATGGCCTCGCGCAGGGCCGGTGTGTGGACAAAATCCTGCAGCATGACGATGTCGCGAGTGTCCGACCGCAGCTTGTCGGCCAAGGCGCGGTAGGTGGTGTCGTCGGACGGGCTCAATCCCTTGTGGTCGATCAGGACGACCAACAGGACGTTTTCATTTTCGGACCCGGACTGAAACGCCTCGGATATCTGTCTGGTCGTGACCAGCACCGGCGCGTCGGACGGCAGGATCGCGACCAGCCGTTTGCTGGCCATCTCTGTCAGCGGCGGAAATGTCACCGACAGAACGGCCGCGAGCGCGACCCAGAACCCGATGACAACCCACGGCCACCGCAGCACAAAAATGCCTACCCTCCCGAATAGGCCCTCAGCTTCAGCAGTGGCCGCCGCCCCCCGCGACATCCGGCAAGGCTACCGCCATTTGCCTGGTCTGTAGCGTCTTCAGGTGCAGCGGGTCGGCCGCGCCGCAACCTAGCCGCGCAGCCGCCGGCCGATCCGTAGGGCGGGCAGCAGCACACTGCGCGGTGTGAACCGACCGCCGATGCTGGCCACTTTCGGCACCAATCCGGGCACCACGCTGCGCTTACCGTCGAGCATCCCCGCGATCGCGGCTTCAGCGACGCCGTGCGGTGAGACTTGCGCGAAGCCGGCGTTTACGTGTTCGGCGTCGGCGATCTGTGCCCACTCGGTCGGCACCGGACCCGGGCACAGGACCGTGCACGACACCCCCGTTCCATGCAGACCCTCGTGGACCGCTTCGGAGAAGGTCTGGACGAAGGCCTTGGTGGCCGAGTAGACCGCCATGCCCGGCAACGGCTGGAACGCCGCGATGGAGGCGATATTGAGCACCGCTCCGGCTCCGCGTTCGACCATGCCTGGCAGCGCGGCATGGGTCAGCTCCATCAGCGCCAGCGCGTTGAGCGTGATTTGTTCGCTTTCCCGGTCGACTGGCAACGTGTGGAACACCCCGCTGGTGCCGAAACCGGCACTGTTGCACAACCCGGCGATCGGTTCGCTGCGAAGCCGCGCTGCCAGTTTTTCTCGCGACCCGGCGTCGGCCAGGTCGAGCGGCAGGACGTCGGCGCCAATCGAGTATTGCGTGCGCAGTTCCTCGGCAAGTTCATCGAGACGTTCGCGACGGCGGGCGACCAGCACCAGCGGGTAGCCACGCCGGGCCAGGCCGCGGGCCAGCTCAGTACCGATGCCTGACGATGCGCCGGTGATGA